>JAGCOI010000030.1 GCA_017645485.1 Alphaproteobacteria bacterium
ATCGTTTAAAATAAAGTATTTGTTTAAAATTAAAAAGCGTCAACTTTATGCTGACGCTTCTTCTTTTTCTTGTTTTTTCAGGGTAACTTTGACGCGTTTGACACGCATTCTGCCGGCGGCGATAACTTCATATATGCAATATTCATCTTCAACCTTATCACCGATTTTAGGGGCACGGCCTAAAAGCGTGAATACATAACCGCCGATTGTACTTTCTTCGCGCTCGCAATCAGGCAGGTTCATACATTCATAGGCATCTTCAACCAAAACTTTGCCGTCAAATTCGCAGATGCAATCATTAAGTTTACGGATTTCGGCAACTTCGTTGATGTCGTGTTCATCCATAATATCGCCTACCAATTCTTCCAAGATATCTTCCATGGAAAGCATACCGGCCGTGCCGCCGTATTCGTCCACAACAACGGCAACGTGGGTGTGCTTGCGCATCATTAAGTGCAACACTTCGGATATGGACTGGTTTTCCGGCACAAACAAAATTTGACGTGCAATTTTATTTAAACGCCCTTTTTCCAAATGTTCTTCGGCGTGTTCCAACAAATCTCTGATATGAATCATGCCGACAATATTATCTTTATCTCTGTCACAAAGAGGATAGCGCGTGTGTTTGGTGCGTTTAACCAAGTTCATCACGCTGTTGAAATCATCATGTAAATAAAGACACTGCATATCTTGCCTCGGAATCATCACTTCATGAGCAAAAATTTCGGAAAAGCTGATGGCATTTTGAATGATATCACGCTCGGTATCATCAATAACGCCACCTTTTTGCGAGGCATTAACAATCAATTTGATTTCTTCTTCGGAGTGTGCCATATCTTCTTCTTTAGCCGGTTCTACACCCATTAAGTGCAAAATTTTGAGCGTTAAAATATCTAAAATCCAAATAAACGGATAAAATGCGCGCTTAAACAGATAAAGCGGATAGGCAATATGCAAAACAAAACTTTCCGTTTTTTGAATGGCCAAAGACTTCGGGATAAGTTCGCCCAAAACAACGTGAAACAGCGTGATTAAACCGAAAGCAACACCGAAACTGACCGAATGCAGTAAAATCGGATTGTTTTCAAACAAACCGCCGAGCAAGTCTTCAAACAATTTTGCAACAGCCGGTTCACCGATCCAACCTAAACCGAGCGAGGCAAGCGTGATACCGAGTTGAATGGCGCTTAAATAACTGTCGAGATGTTCGGTTATTTTTAAGGCAATGTGTGCGCGCTTGTTGCCGAGCCCGACCAATTCTTCCAATTTTGTGCGGCGGATTTTGACAATAGCAAATTCCGAAACCACAAAAAACGCATTAAATAAAACTAAGATGATAACAAAAACGAATTTAAAAAAATAAATATAAAAAGGGTCCATCTCTTTCTTTTATTACCTGATGAAATTAAACATTAAGTGCATCATACGACTTTATGATGTACTTGTCAACAATGATTATAAAACAAAAAGCGCCTTGTTTTTGATTTTAAGGCGCTTTTTTGAATTTGTGTTATTGAAATGTTAAATTTCAGCCGTCATAATATTGCGACGGCCTTCCAAGGCTTCGTCAATAAAAGCGACCTGTTCCATAATCATTTCATTGTCTTTGAATTTTTCATGCGCCAGTTTTAAGCGTTCTTCAAAAGTGCCTTCTTTACCTTTGAAAAGATACATATAAGCACGTGTGATGGCTTTAACGCTTGCCTCATCAAAACCGCTGCGCTTTAAGCCGATAACATTCAAGCCTCTGAGTTTTGCGCGGTCGCCCGTAACAATACCGAACGGGATAACATCACGCGTAACACCGGATAGGCCGCCGATCATGGCTTTGCGACCGATGCGACAGAATTGGTGTACGGCACAGTTGCCTCCTAAAATTGCCCCGTCGCCGACGCGCACGTGCCCGCCGATAACGGCATTGTTTGTCATAATCACATTATTGCCGACAACGCAATCGTGCGCCACGTGAGAGCCGGCCATAAACATGCCATCGTCACCGACAATCGTAATGAGTTTTTGAGGTTCTTCGCCTTTAATCGGGTTTTGCCCTTTGGGCGTGCCTGCGTGCATGGTTACATTTTCTCTGATAACGTTTCTTTTGCCGATGACCAATTTAGCATCTTCTTGAAACTCGTTGCCGTGGTCATGCGGGCCCGTACCGAGACAAGCACCCGGAAATACAACCGTATCTTCACCGATGGTTGTATCGCCGTATATGGTCACATGTGATATTAATTTAACATTTTCGCCTATTTTGGCTTTTGAGCTGATAAAACAAAACGGGCCGATTTCAGCCGTGGATGCAATTTGAGCGCCATCTTCAATAACGGCGGAAGGATGAATTTTTGCCATTTTATAGTCCTTATATATAGTTCATACTGTGCACAACAATATGCAAATTTTAGGCTTTTGTAAAAACAAAAAACATAACGAATTGTTACATGTGGAAAAACAATTCGTAAAGGCTTAAAACAAAATATGCCGATATTTGAATATCGGCATATAAAATTTAGGTAAAAGATATTATTTTCGTCTTAAAAACGAAGGAATATCAAGGTTGTCGACATCAACATCGGATGAAAAGTCGATGATGTCCGAATTGGAAGACAAACCGGAAACGGAAGGCTCGACATAATGGTCATCGTTGCCCGGAATGTCCTTGCGATTTTTTCTGGCTCTTGAAATGCCGAGAATTTTATCAATCAATTTTGTTTTTTGAGGTGCTTGGACAACAGGTTCTTCTTTGACGGCTTCAAAATGTTCGGAAAAATGAGGTTCGTTATTGTCCGGAAATAAAATCGGTTCGGATTCAAAGCTATCAATGGTTGTGTTTGAAGAAAAGATATCTTTATCATCAGGTAAGAAATCGGCAATTGATTTTTCAGATGTCGGATTATCGTTGCGCGGTGCCGTTTTATTGATGATTGCATTGAAAAGCGCCGTGGCTTGCGGTGCATCCGAAATGGCGGAAGACGGTTCTAAATTGTCTAAATCATCGACATTATCAAATTCGGCTTGATTGTTAAAATCAAAATCAGTTGTTTGCGGTGACGATTCTTCTTGTTTAACAATTTCGGATTGTTCGCTTTCTTCAAAAGAATCGTTTTCGGATGAAAGATTTTCAACGGGTGATGTTTCATCGGATTGAGCAGATTCGCCGGTATTCATTTCTTGATATGATTCTTGCGGATTTTCATAAGAAGAACTTGTTGTTTGAATATTCGGCTCTGACGTGTAACTTTCTTCGATATATGACTTTGTACGAAGTGTTGTTTCATGAAAAGATGAAGAGTTACCGTCAATACCTGTGACAACGATTGAAACACGGATTTTTCCCGTGATGGAGCTGTCCAAACTGGAACCGAAAATAATGTTTGCATCTTCATCAACTTCGGCTTTGATAATGTTGGCGGCTTCATCAATTTCCATTAAGGTCATGTCATCGCCACCGGTAACATTAATCAATACACCTTTTGCACCTTTCATGGAGCATTCATCCAAAAGCGGATTTGATAAGGCTTGTTCGGCTGCAATACGTGCACGGCCTTCGCCTTCTGCTTCACCGGTGCCCATAATGGCTTTGCCTTTGTCTTCCATAATGCTTTTGATATCGGCAAAATCAAGGTTAATGAGGCCGGGGTTTAAGATTAAATCGGTAATGGAACAAACGCCGGAATACAACACATTGTCAACCATGACAAAAGCCTCGGGCAAGGTGGTGTTTTTATCGGCAATACGGAATAAATTTTGGTTCGGGATAACGATTAAGCTGTCAACGGCTTCCGTAAATTTGGTCAGAGCCTGATTGGCAATTTCCATGCGCTTCTTACCTTCGAATTCAAAAGGTTTCGTGACAACGCCGATAGTTAAAATGCCCTTATCTTTGGCAATTTTTGCAACAACAGGTGCTGCGCCGGAACCCGTACCGCCGCCCATACCGGCCGTAATAAACACCATGTTAAATCCGTCTAAAGCTTGTTCCAGTTGCTCTTTGGCTTCTTCTGCGGCAGACTGCCCGATTTCGGGACGTGCGCCTGCACCCAAACCCTGTGTGATTCTTAAACCGAGCTGAATTTTTTTACTTGCCGAAGAACGTTCCAAAGACTGAGAATCGGTGTTTGCAACAATGAAATCCACTTCGCTTAATTTTTTTGCAATCATATTATTGACGGCATTTGAGCCGCCGCCACCGACGCCGATAACGGCAATACGCGGTTTTAATTGAGTAACAGATGTTTCGGGAACGGTTAAATTGATAGACATGTGATTAAAAAACTCCTACAAATAACATTTTTTCAGATTTTATCTGAAATAAATTAAGGTTTGGTTACCAAGAAAAAATTTTTTCAAATTAAAAATTATGCTTAAACCAACCGAAAATCTTTTTTAAGCCGTTCATATCCGGCATATTGACGGAAGACGAAGCATTATTTTCGAAAGGACATTCTTTGGCAGTTAAGGCAAACAAAAGCATACCCAAAACCGTGGCATATTTAGGATCATACAAATAAGGCGGAATGTTCGCAATATTGCGGGGCAAACCCAAACGAACCTGTTTGTTTAATATTTCAGAGGCTACTTCTCTGATGCAGGAAAGCAAACTGCAACCACCCGTTAACACAACGCGATGATTGGGCATATCTTTTAAGCCTGCTTCACACAGTTTTTGATTAATTAATTCGAATATTTCTTCAACACGCGGCTGAATGATGTTTATTAAAGCCGCTTTGGGGATTTGCCTGATGGAATTATCATCTTCTTCACCGACGGGATAGACATCAATCGTTTCATATTCGTCTTGCCCGATAGGAACGGCACAACCGTGTCTGATTTTTAAATCTTCGGCATGTGCAAAAGAAGTTGTTAACCCCCATGCAATATCGTTCGTGATATTGTTGCCACCGACAGGAATGGTTGAAAAATAAACAGGAAAGCCGTTTTTAAAAGTTGTGATGCTCGTTGTGCCGCCGCCGATGTCAATAACGGTAGCACCGATTTCTTTTTCATCATCAACCAAACAGGCAAGCGCGGAAGCATAACCCGAAAAAACACTGCCGCTGACATCTAAATGAGCATTTTCGACAATGCTTTTTAAGTTTTGATGCAACAAAGAAGGGTAATAACCGAAAAGCATATCGAGTCCCAATGTTTCGGCAAGCAGTTTATGCGGATCACTGACAATATTGGTTTTGTTGAGTGTATAATTCATAGGTATGCAATGCACGATATCCGTATCGGGTAATTTCATTTTTGATTGGCTTTGCGTAATCAGCTTTTGAATATCAATATCCGAAATGGGTTTGTTTTTATGCAGTTGAATGGATGTTTGTTTAATAACGCTTTTTGTTTTATCGCCGGATATGTTGATGAACAATTCATCAATCTGATGATTTGCCTTTTGTTCGGCATCTTCTACAGCATTACAAACAGACAGTGTGGCATGGTTAATGTCGGTCACAACACCGTTTTTAATGCCGTTTGATGCGTTGTAGCCGTAGCCCGCTATTTGAATGCGTTGATCACGTGAAATGTGCGCAATTAAACAACACACTTTAGAAGATCCGACATCTAAAGCGGCTAAAACGGGGTATTTCGAAAAGCCGTGATTCAAATTTAATCCTTTTTACTTTTCATCGGCAATGTTAACGACAACTTTATCAGGATATCTTAAATCAATGAAAGTTAATTTACGTTTAAAAATCCCGTATTTATGGTGAATTTTAATTAATTTTTTCCATGCTTTGGCAAAATTTTCTTCAGGCATTTTAACGGTAATGCCCTCATTAAGGTCGTCAAAAATTAAATCCCATCGGCGCTGTGCATGGAGTACGGCGGCTTTAATGCGTCCGAACAGTTCCGGTGATGTTGATGTTATTTTTAAAAGCTCGAGCAGTTTTTGGGGAGCGCCGTCACCGACAATAACCAAAAGGGGAGTGCTTGGTGTGTAATTAACTTCAATAACGTTTCCAAACCTATCAACGGGATAAAATTTGCCGTTTGTTTGATATAAGGCAATAATAGCTTTTTCTTTGATTGAAATTTGCAATACATTCGGAAAATAAACACGTTTGAGTTCGGCTTTTTCAACCCAAGGTAAATCTTCGATTTTGCTTTTGAGTGTTTTTAAATTGATTTGTAATATACTGTCACTGCGTTTTAAATTGATTTGTTGGTTGAGTGATTCTATGGTGGTTTTGTCGCGTCCTTCAATTAAAATATCGTTGATGCCGAAACCGTGTGTGCTGGAATATTCAAACAATTGTTCTTTCATTTCCGTAACCTGTTTTTGAATTAAATTTTCATGGAAGGTGATAACGGAACCGATAACACAAATCATGAGCACGATTAAAAATAAATTGGCCGCAAAACGCATGACAACCTTATTTTCAAGCGTATAACGATTACTCGATTTTAGGGGTGTTTGATGCTTTGAAGCGTTTTTGTGTCGGAATTTGAAATTCATGCTTTCTGTCCCACGATTTGAATTTCAAATTCAAGCGTTATGCCCGTTTTGTCTTTGACGCGCTCGACAATTTCAAGTCCCAATGTTTCAATATCATGTGATGTTGCCGTTCCCGTATTAATTAAAAAATTGGCATGTTTTTCGGAAACTTTGGCGCCACCGATTTGAAGATTGTCGCATCCGGCTTCTTTAATCAGTTGCCATGCATTTAAACCTTGCGGATTTTTAAAAGTGGAACCGGCCGTTTTTTCATGAATCGGTTGTCTTTGCTCACGATATGCTTTTTGCTCATCAATCAGTTTTTGAATTGTTTGAGCATTTGATGCTCGGGTTTGAAACAAAACGGATAAAATAATATGATTTTTCGGCCACTTACAATGTCTGTACGAAAACTCAAAATCTTTGTTCTTAAAAGTTTTAATACAGCCGTGTTCATCCATTAATTCGGCTGAAATTAACACATCCGAAACACATGACGAAAAGCATCCGGCGTTTGATTTGATACTGCCGCCGATTGTGCCGGGAATGGAACACAAAAATTCCAAACCGCCGAGTTCGTGCTCAATTAAAAATTTTTTGAGTAACACATTTAAATAACCGGCACCGCATTTTAAAAACCCGTCTTGATATTCCAATTTTTTGAAAGAAGGTGTTTCAAGCTTGATGACGAAGCCTCGAATACCGCCGTCGCGCACCAAAAGATTAGAGCCGCCGCCTAAGATATAATAAGGCATATCATGCGGTCTGTTTTTCAGAAAGAAACTTAAATCTTGTGTATCTCGGGGAATGAAAAACACATCTGCAGGCCCGCCCGTGCCAAACCATGTGTGTTTGCTTAAGGGCTCGTTATATAAAACGCGACCTTTAAGTTGGGCTAAAAATTTTTCAACATCAATACGCATCTAAAAATCCTTATCTTCCGCAGACGAATTGCGCCTTGTTAAAGCAAGAAGCATGCCCATGCCGAGAGCTGAAGCAAAAAAGGAAGAACCGCCGTAAGAAATAAACGGTAAGGTCATGCCTTTTGTCGGTATTAAATGAAGGGTTGAGGCCATATTGATAATGCCTTGCAGACCAAACAAAGCAGCTAAACCCGATGCGGCATACGTAATAAAAAGATTATTATCTTTGAGCGATAAATAAAGTGTACGCATAACAATACAGGCAAAAAGAAATACCAACAGCAGGCACAACCATACACCGAATTCTTCACCGGCAACGGCAAAAATAAAATCGGTGTGTGCATCAGGCAGGTGCAGTTTAACAACGCCTTCACCCGGACCGCATCCCAAAAGATTACCGTTTTCGAAGGCTTCCATTGATTTTTTTACCTGATAACTCAGTTGACCATCCGAAAATAAAAATTGTTGTACGCGATTGTGCACGTGGTCGAACGTAAAATAAGCAACAAGACCGGATACGGCACCTAAAGCACCGAGAATGGAAACCCATAGGAGAGGTAAACCGGCAAGAAATAATTGAAAAGCCCAAATAAGGGTTATAACAATGCACATGCCGAAATCAGGCTGTTGCCAAAGCATAAAAACGGTTAAAGCGTATAAACAAACAGATAAGCGCATTCCCGGAAAATCTGCCGTTTGCTTTGCCCCGTTTAAGAGCCATGCGGATACCACAACAAAAGTCGGTTTAATAAATTCGGAAGGTTGAAGCGTAAAGCCGAAAACTCTTATCCAACGTGAAGCACCTTTTGTTTCGTAGCCGGCAAAAAGTGTGACGACCATCAGCAAAAGAAAAACAAAATAGCAAATAATCGAAAGTCGTCTGATGTGTTTAAGGCGTAGCATTGATGTTGAAAATAAAATAATTAAACCGACCAAAATAAAAACGATTTGTTTTTTGATAAAGTGGTAATCGGAAAAATTGTTCACACGGGCAACGGCAGGACTTGCCGAAAAAACAAGGAATGCTCCGATAAACGTAATCAGCAGAACAAGGCTTAGTGTCAGCTTGTCAATGGTCCACCACCAATTGCCTAATCTTGATTTACTCAACCTTGAAAACACAGCCATATGATGTATCCTCTAAAATTTAATCAGCGACATAAAGCCTAAAAATACGGCAATAAAACCAATGAGCCAAAATCTTAAAACAACTTTACGTTCTGACCAACCGCATTGTTCAAAATGATGATGAATGGGCGCCATCTTAAAAAATCTTTTGCCTGTTTTTTTATACCAAAAGACCTGAATCATCACGGAAAGCGTTTCCGCAACGAAGATAATGCCGACAATCGAAAGTAAAATTTCTTGTTTTAATGTAACGGCAAGTGTGCCTAAAAGAGCACCTAAAGCAAGAGAGCCGGTATCGCCCATAAACACTTTGGCTTTCGGGGCGTTATAATGTAAAAAGCCGAGGCATGCGCCGACCGCTGAAGCCGCAACAACACATATTTCAGAGGCTCTGGGTATATACGGAAACGCAAAATTGAGCGCAATCGGGTTGCCGACAATGTAAGCCATAATGGCAAAAAACGTGAACGACAACACAAGCAATCCGGCCGCTAAACCGTCTAATCCGTCACTTAAATTAACGGCATTTGATGTGCCCGAAATAACAACAACGGCAAACGGAATGTATAGCCATGAAAGGTTAAACATGGCTCTAAAATAAGGAATGTACAAGGCATTTTCGGAAGCACGCGGTGTGGCTGCCGTAATGATGGTTGCAACAATAACGGCCGTCATGAATTGTAAAATCAGTTTTGCTTTGGCGGTTAATGCATTCGGTGTTTGTTTGGTGACTTTAATGTAATCATCAATAAACCCTGTTAAGCCATATGTTACAATGACCAAGAGACTGCACCAAACAAAGTGATAGGAAATGTTGGCAAACAATACGGATGAAATGAGAATCGAAGTTAAAACAAAAAGCCCGCCCATGGTCGGGGTGCCTTGTTTGGTTTGAAGGTGCGATTGCGGACCGTCCTCGCGAATCGGCTGACCGTGTTGTTGATGTTTGTGTAAAAGAGCAATAATCGGCGCACCTGAAAGAAGTGTTAACAAAAGTGCACAAAAAAGTGCTCCGAAAGCCCTTAAAATAACATTGGAATCCATTCCGAAATAAGACAGTAACATAAATTGTTTTCCTTGATTGTTTGTATTATGATAAGATTTAAGAAAAACAATACAAACAAATATTAAAATAAGTCTTAAAAAATATGTTAAAAATGAAAATTATTTACCGATTTTTTTGATGATTTTCAAATATTGTTTTTTTTAAGGGAATACTGCGCAAATGCGTTGATATGTTTTCATCTTTTGGGTTTGCAACGGCAATTAAAGGTTTTTTTTGCTCCTATTAAGGCATAAGGTGTGGCATTTTCGGAAGTTAAACTTTGAATGTTAACCCAAACGGCTCCGTTGAAATCAAGGCCGTTTCCTAAAGAAC
>JAGCOI010000031.1 GCA_017645485.1 Alphaproteobacteria bacterium
CGCAATGACAGAAAAGAAAGATAAGGTGAGCGATGACAGTCGGAGTTTCGGGAGATTGCCACGTCGCTGTCGCTCCTCGCAATGACAGAAAAAAAAGGCTTAAAATAAAAAAACCTTCTCTTGGAAGAGAAGGTTTTGAAAAATAAGTTAATGAACTATTCTTCGATTTTGACCGCTTTACGCGTGCGTTCTTTCGGAAACACGGGCTTGTAACGCGGCATCTCGTTGATTTTATCCTCAAGAACATAACGCACATTGTCTATTTCAAAGCTGTCGCCGACATTCTTAGACGATGAAACGGCGGATCCTTCAATAATGGCATATTTCTTGCGCTTAATGAAGAAAACAGCTTGCTTACCGCCTTCACATTCGATTGTGGCAGCGATAAACGGAATGTTAATCGGAAAATGATGGACTTTCTCACATAAGGACATACGAACCAAGCGACAATTCTTTGCAATCGCTTTTGTGCCGGAAGTGGCAATAAATTCATTCAATTTCTCGGTTAAAACAAGTGTGTTCAGATTTTCCAAGGATGTTACTGTCATAGTTTTTCTCTTTTTTAAAATAGTTAAACAAAAATTTATTTTACAATTCTATTAGAGCACATTTTTTTAAATTTTGCAACAAAAAAGACTCGATTTTTATCGAGTCTTTTTTGTTTGTGCCGTTAAAAGCCCATGCCACCCGGCATACCGCCCATGCCTGCACCTTCGCCATGGTTGCAATGACATTCTTTTTGCGGTGCTTCGGTAACCATTGCTTCGGTCGTGATGACCAAACCGGCTACGGATGCGGCATCTTGCAAAGCCGTACGCACAACTTTGGTCGGGTCTAAAATACCTTCTTTAATCATATCGGTATAAACGCCTGTTTGTGCATTGTAGCCATAGTTTGTGTCTTTGCTTTCCAAAAGTTTTCCAACCACAACGGCGCCGTCAACACCGGCATTTTCGGCAATCTGACGAATCGGTGCGGTTAAAGCTTTTTTGATGATGTTAATACCGACTTTTTGATCGTCATTTGCAGGTTTTAAGCTGTCTAAAGCTTTTGTTGCATACAAGAGCGCAACGCCGCCGCCTGCCACAACGCCTTCTTTAACAGCGGCACGCGTTGCATTTAAGGCATCATCAATACGGTCTTTTTTCTCTTTAACTTCAACTTCGGAAGAACCGCCGACGCGCAAAACAGCCACACCGCCTGAAAGTTTGCCCAAACGTTCTTGCAATTTTTCGCGGTCATAATCGGATTTTGTGGCCTCAATTTCTTGTTTGATTTGAGTTGTTCTTGCTTTAATATCATCTTTATTGCCGGCACCGTCAATGATTGTTGTGTCGTCTTTCGTGATTTCGATACGTTTTGCCGTGCCGAGCATATCCAATGTGACATTTTCAATCTTCATGCCGAGTTCTTCGGAAATAACCTGACCACCCGTTAAAACAGCCATATCTTTGAGCATTTCTTTTCTTCTGTCACCGAAACCGGGGGCCTTGACGGCACAGACCTTTAAGCCGCCTCTGATGCGGTTGACAACGAGTGTTGCCAAAGCTTCGCCTTCAATGTCTTCGGCAATAATCAAAAGCGGACGAGAGGACTGAACAACAGCTTCCAAAACAGGCAACATCGGTTGCAAACTTGAAATTTTTTGATCATAGAACAAGATATAAGGATTGTCATATTCGCAATTCATTTTTTCGGCGTTGGTCATGAAATAAGGGGAGAGGTAACCTCTGTCAAACTGCATACCTTCAACAACATCGAGTTCCGTTTCCAAACCTTTGGCATCTTCAACGGTAATAACACCGTCATTGCCGACTTTTTCCATGGCTTTGGAAAGATATTCGCCGATAGAGGTATCGCCGTTTGCGGAAATGGTGCCGACTTGTGCGATTTCTGCCGATGTTTTAATGGCTTTTGAGCGCGATTTAACATCATCAATAACGGCCGTAACAGCCATATCGATACCGCGTTTCAAATCCATCGGGTTCATACCGGCGGCAACGGCTTTGCACCCCTCTGTGATGATGGCTTCGGCCAAAACGGTTGCCGTCGTTGTGCCGTCACCGGCTTTGTCTGCTGTTTTTTGAGCCACTTCTTTAACAAGTTGAGCGCCCATGTTTTCAAACTTATCGGAAAGTTCCACTTCTTTGGCAACCGATACGCCGTCTTTTGTGATTTTAGGAGCGCCGTAAGACTTATCAAGCATAACGTTGCGGCCTTTAGGGCCTAATGTTACTTTAACGGTTTTGGCGAGTTTTTCTACGCCTTTAAGCATTTTTGCACGTGCATCCGTGCCGAATTCTATATTTTTTGCTGACATGATTTATATCCTTTCTTTATTATTCAACGATTGCTAAAATATCTTCTTCTCTGATAATCAGGCGGGGCTCGCCGTCAAGTTTGACTTCGGTGCCGGCATATTTGCCGAACAAAACGCGATCGCCTTGTTTAACCGTCATCGGGGCAAGTTTGCCATCAGGTGTGATACGTCCGGCGCCGACTGCTTCGACAACGCCTTCGGAAGGTTTTTCTTTTGCCGTATCCGGAATGATGATACCGCCCGTTGTTTTTGTGAGTTCATCAATGCGTTTTACCAAAACGCGATCATGCAAAGGTTTAATATTCATCTGTGTTTCCTTTATAAAAAATTCAAACTATTGATTAGGTAGTGTTTGAAAACAAGCTTGTCAAGAAGGTAAAAAAAATTTTTACAGTTTTTATTTTATGACTTGACTTTAATTGTATTTTTGTCTATAACTAAAACAATAACTAATTAAAAATAAATCATTATGGATACGTTTTTTTGGATAGCCGTTATAGGCTCAGGGCTTATAGCAGTTTGGAGTTTTCTGTTCGGGGCTTCATCAAACATTTTGTTCGGTGTGGTGTTTGACGGCGTTCGGAGTTTGGATGTTTCTCCTACCATAGGTGAAAATCTGATGAACCTCATAGAGGTTGTAACAGTTGTGGCGGTTGCTATCTTTGTGGGGCGGTGTGCCGGTTTTTACATTGACAATTCATGTGTGGAGCCATTATGGAGATTGATTGCCTGTTTCTTTCTAGGGTTGGCAGGAGCACTTA
>JAGCOI010000032.1 GCA_017645485.1 Alphaproteobacteria bacterium
CAAGTGACCGAAGAAAGCTTTAGCTTTCAAGAAGAGGATGAAAAATGCCTATAATGGCATTTTTCACCGCAAATGGCGCAGATTTGTTTGCTTGCAAGCAAGCGAAAAGCGAGGCTTGAAAGCAATACAAATCAAGTGACCGAAGCAATGCAAATGCATTGCAAGATGATCCCGTTTAAGCTCCACCAATAATAAAAAAGGCACTTAAAAAAAAGTGCCTTTTTTTGATGCTTTTTGAAACAAAGCATAAAGAAAATTAAATATGAATTTTGACATAAAATTAAAAGTTGACAAATTTTTTAAAATGTGCTATTTTACAGATACTGAGCAAGAATTTTGTAAATCATTAATTTATTATATATGAAAAGGACTTTTATAACCGCGGTGGCGGTTGTGTCAGCTTTAATCAGTTGTACAAAAACGGAAATCATTGAAGACAATTTTATATCTATGGAAAAATGCGGAAATGAAGTTTTGCTGCAATCTTCCGTTTCTGCAAAGGAAATAAAACTGAATGCCGTTGAGGCGGCTTTTTTCAATGAAGATACAACGGATATGCTCTGCATCAGGGCGTTGGATAAAATTCGTGCTAAGGACGCATATGTCAGTGTTTCTCATTTAGAAGATAAAAGAGAATCGAAAAGCATTAAAAATTTTTCCATTCGCGAAATGCAAGTCGGTGCGGCTTTGATTTTGCCGTATGAGGCTGAAAACGGTGCAGGTAAAGCAATTAAAATTCCGTTTAATTTTATCAGGCAGATGCCTTCTTTGAACGGAGACAATTGTGCTTATGACATTCACTTTGAAGTCTCATCACAGCTTGTGGAACTTAAGGATAGCAGCCTTGAGTTTGAATTTGAGATAATACTCAAAGAGGAGGCCGAAAAAGTCGGACAATGTGTCATCAGAAAAAAATTTGCACTCAAAACGCAAGAAATTGATTTTGACGTGGTTGCGGGTGAATATACTTCCGTGGAAGTGAGTATCTAAAAAATCGCGTATCTTTCAGGTACGCGATTTTTTGTTTGATTAGTAACTTCTGGCATAAATAACGTCTATGGTGGCGTCTTTGCCGGTAAGTAAACATTTGCCTTTTGTGCCCGATTGTTCTAACGGCAGGCAACGAATGGAAATTTTAAGTTCTTTTAAGATTTCTTCGGTCTCATCATCACCGCACCATTTGCCTTTAACAAAAGCAACTTTACCGTGTTTGCCGTCTTCAATCCATTCGTTTGCATTTTCAAAGTATGCCTTGAATTGTTCGGGCGTTGTGATGTCGGTTCTGATATTTTGAGTCATTCTTTCTTTGGCTTTTTCAAACATACGATTTTGAATGTTTTCCAAGCGCTGTGCAACGGAGGCAACAAAATTATCTTTTGAAATAATTTCTTTTTGACCGACCGATAGGCGTTCTTTAACAACCAAACCGCTTGATTCAACATCTCGCGGACCGATTTCACAGATAAGCGGTGCACCTTTTCTGGTCCACTCCCAGAATTTATCGACGCTTTGTTTTAAGCGTTTATCGATTTTAACGCGAATCTTTTCGCCAAAAGGTGTTTGCGCTTTAAGTTCGGATGCTAAATCTGAAATATAAGCCATGACCTTTTCTTCATCTTCGGGTTTTTTGATAACAGGTACCAAAATAACCTGATAAGGTGCAACACGCGGCGGTGTAACCATGCCTTCGTCATCGGCATGAGTCATGATAAGGCCGCCGATTAAGCGCGTTGATACACCCCATGAAGTTGTATAAGCAAACTCAGGTTTGTTTTCTTTATTGATGAAGCTGATGTTTGCCGATTTTGCAAAATTTTGCCCCAAGAAGTGTGAAGTGCCGGCTTGAAGAGCCTTGCCGTCCTGCATCATGGCTTCAATACAATAGGTATCGACAGCCCCCGGAAATTTATCGTATTGAGGTTTGACACCTTCGATAACAGGCATGGCTAAAAATTCTTCGCTGGTTTTGCGGTAAACTTCAAGCATACGCTTTGTTTCGGCTTCGGCTTCAATGGCAGATGCATGAGCCGTATGGCCTTCCTGCCATAAAAACTCACGCGTGCGCAAGAAAAGACGCGGACGCATTTCCCAACGTACGACATTTGCCCATTGATTGATAAGGACAGGCAAATCGCGGTAGGATTTTACCCACTTTGCAAAAGAATCGGCAATTATCGTTTCGGAAGTCGGACGAACGATTAAAGGTTCTTCAAGTTCACCGTCAGGTTGCAATGTGCCGTCTATATTTTTAAGGCGTGAATGCGTGACGACGGCCATTTCTTTGGCAAAACCTTCGACATGCTCAGCCTCTTTTCTGAAAAAAGACAGCGGAATGAACATCGGAAAATAGGCGTTTTCATGATCTGTTTCTCTGAACTGTTCATCCATTAAATCACGAATACGTTCCCAAATACCGTAACCCCAAGGTTTAATAACCATACATCCGGGTGATGCGGAATTTTCGGCCATTTCAGAGGCGCTGACAACACATTGATACCATTCGGGATAATTTTCTGAGCGTTTTGTTTTGAGTGTCATATAAAGTTCCTTTCTAAACTCTGAGTTCACCGCCGGTTTTTTTGCCGACTTCAACAATAACTTTGTTCATTAAATTTTCAATATCTTTATCG
>JAGCOI010000033.1 GCA_017645485.1 Alphaproteobacteria bacterium
AACGTTTTGAAAATATTGAACTGGCTTTAACCGAACAACAGCGCATGTTAGATGACTTAAATGATGTAATTATTGCTCAGCAAAAAGAAATTGATATACTCAAAAAAGAAAATAAATTTCTGAAAACCCTTATAGATCGCGAGTCGGTTAAACCTTTATCTGAAGAAACCCCGCCTCCGCATTATTAAATCATATTTATAAAAAAACACCGCACATATTATACATGCGGTGTTTTTTTACTTTACAGACTGCTTATTCTGCAACTTTAAGCTCTGACATATGCTCTAAGAGTGCGCGTTTTTCTTTAACGCCTTCTTGTGCTTTATTCAAGAGTTTTTCATAACGCTGAGGATTCATCTTATTAACAACCTGGAAACGCGTTTCGGTTGCCATATAATCAGCCAAAGGTTTAGACGGCGCTTTTGAATCGAGCATCAAAGGCGCTTTGCCTTCTTTAACGTTTTCAGGATTGTAACGATAAATCGGGAATGAACCTGACTCAACCGCATCCTTTTGGTGAGATAAGCCGTCAGCCATATTCAAACCTTGGTTAATGCACGGACAGTAGGCAATAATAATAGACGGCCCATCATAAGCCTCAGCCTCATTAAAGGCCTTAATTGTCTGCATATCATTTGCACCCAAGGCCACCTGAGCCACATACACATTACCGTAACTCATGGCAATCATGCCGAGATCTTTCTTAGCCAGTTCTTTACCGGCTGTGGCAAATTTGGCCGAAGCCCCCATCGGCGTTGCTTTAGATTGCTGACCGCCGGTGTTGGAGTATACGCCCGTATCTACAACCAAAATGTTGATGTTTCTGCCTGAAGCGATTGCATGGTCAACCCCACCGAAACCGATATCATACGCCCAACCGTCACCACCGATAATCCAAACGGATTTTTTAATCAAATAATCGGCAACTTCATTTAAGTGTTTGGCTTCTTCCGTATTGATTGATGCAAGTTCCCTTCTGAGTGTTTTCACATAGTCGCGTTGTAAATCGATTTCAGCATCGGTTGATTGCGGATTTGAAATCAACTTATCTGCCACATCAGACAGGTTAGCTTTCAAACCTTCAAGCAACGTCAAAGCCGTTTCTTTACCATGATCAATGGAAAGACGCATACCGAGACCGAATTCCGCATTATCTTCAAACAATGAGTTTGCCCAAGCCGGACCGTGTCCTTTTTCATCTTTACAATATGGCGTTGTCGGTAAGTTGCCCGAATAAATTGAAGTACAACCCGTTGCATTGGCCACAACCATACGATCACCGAACAATTGTGTCAAAAGCTTGATATAAGGTGTTTCACCGCAGCCGGCACATGCACCCGAAAATTCAAACAACGGTCTAATCATTTGTGTTGTCTTCGGCAAATTCTTTTGAACTTCCGTGCGTTTAACATAAGGCAAAGTTTCAAAGAATGTCCAGTTTTGCTTTTCTTCATCCAAATGGTTTTCAATATGATCCATGTTAATAGCGTGAAGTTCCGGATTTTCTTTATTTTTTGCAGGACATGCCGTTACACAAACACCGCAACCCGTGCAATCTTCAGGCGAAATTTGCAACATAAATTTCTTACCTGCAAATTCCTTACCTTTATAATCGGCACATTTTAAGGTTGCAGGAGCATTTTTGAGTTCTTCCTCAGATGCTACTTTCATTCTGATAACGCCATGCGGACAAACAATCGAACATTTACCGCATTGGATACATGTGTTTGCATCCCAAACCGGAATTTCGGTTGCAATACAACGTTTTTCATATTGCGTTGTTGCTGTCGGCCATGTACCGTCCACCACATCTTGAAGTTCCGAAGTTGTTACTTTATCACCGTTTTCGGCAATAAGTTTAGCCGTAAGTTTTTGAACAAACTCAGGTGCATTTGCCGGAACGGCAGGTAAACGATGGAATGTTGAGGTCACATGATCGGGATATTGCACTTCAAACAAATGTGCAAGCGATGCATCAACGGCAGCATAGTTCTTTTGAACAACCGCATCACCTTTTTTGGAATACGTCTTTTTAATAGCTGCTTTAATTTGCGCGATAGCTTCATCTTTTGGCAAAATATTTGAAATGGCAAAGAAGCATGTCTGCATCACTGTATTGATGCGTTGCCCCATACCTGTAGCACGTGCAACATCAACCGCGTTAATGGTATAAAATTTCAATTTCTTTGCAATAATTTGCTCTTGAACTTCAATCGGCAAATGATCCCAGACTTTATCATGCTCATAAGGTGCATTAAGTAAGAATGTAGCACCCGGTTTGGCTATTTTTAAAATATCCACTTTATTCATAAATTGGAACTGGTGGCAAGCCACAAAATCAGCCGCAGTAATTAAGTAAGCCGAGCGAATCGGATTATCCGAAAATCTCAAATGAGATGTGGTCATAGAGCCTGATTTTCTTGAATCATATACAAAATAACCTTGTCCGTATTTACCGGCATCTTCGGCAATAATTTTAATAGAGTTTTTATTAGCGCCAACCGTACCGTCTGCACCAAGTCCGAAGAACACGGCACGAACCACATCTTGAGGCTCTACATCAAATGTTTCATCATAAGCAAGTGATTTATGCGTTAAATCATCTTCAATACCAACCGTAAAGCCGTTAATCGGTTTTGCGCCGGCGGCATTTTCAAATACAGCTTTAACCATAGCCGGTGTAAATTCTTTAGATGACAATCCGTAACGACCGCCGTACATTTTCGGCAATGTCGTTATTTCGCCGTTTGAAAAAGCTTGAGAAACAGCCGTTACAACATCAAGATAAAGCGGTTCACCCAAAGAGCCGGATTCTTTTGTTCTATCCAAAACAGAAATCGTTTTAACGGATTTCGGTAAGGCTTTTAAGAAACTTGAAGTCGGGAACGGACGATACAAATGAACTTTCAACACACCGAGCTTTTGACCGTGTGCATTCAAATATTCAATAGCTTCTTCAACCGTTTCGGCACCCGAGCCCATCACAACAATAACATGTTCGGCATCTTGAACACCTGTATAGTCAACAACATGATAACGTCTGCCGGTAATCTTATAAAATTTATCCATTTCAGCTTCAACAATACCTTCAACTTTTTCATAAAACGGATTGGAGGCTTCTCTGCCTTGGAAAAACACATCCGGATTTTGCGCTGTTCCGCGAATAACCGGTTTTTCAGGACGCAGAGCATGTTTAGCATTAAATTTATAATCAACACCTTCTAACATTGCTCTTAAATCATCATCTGAAAGCAAACTGATTTTTTTAATTTCATGAGATGTTCTGAAACCGTCAAAAAAGTGCATAAAAGGCACACGGGATTTTAAGGTTGAAGTTTGTGCAATTGCGGCCATATCATGCGCTTCCTGAACGGAATTTGAAGCAAGCATGGCAAAACCTGTTTGACGGCATCCCATTACATCCGAATGATCACCATATATGGATAAAGCATGATAAGCAAGCGAACGTGCGGCCACATGCATCACAAACGGACTGAGTTCGCCCGCAATTTTATACATATTCGGAATCATGAGGAGTAAACCTTGAGAAGCCGTAAAAGTTGTTGTTAAAGCACCGGCCTGCACTGCACCATGGCATGCACCGGCGGCACCGGCTTCCGATTGCATTTCCTGAACGACAGGCGTCACACCCCAAAGATTCTTTTGATTAGCTGCCGACCAAGCATCAGCCCACTCACCCATCGGTGAGGATGGTGTAATCGGATAAATCACGCAAACTTCATTCATACGGTGTGCCACAGAAGCAGCTGCTTCGTTGGCATCCATCATTTTCATCTTTTTTTCAGACATCTGTTTTTCCTTATCATAATTAAATGTTTGTAAGAGATTTTAAAATCTGATTGCTCTATATCACATTCTTCTTAAAATGCAACGATTTTTCACATTTTTCAAACACGAAAAAAAACAGAGATGGAAAAAGCCACATATTAAAAGTGTCGCTTGTTTTTTTGTTTTATGCTGACAGACGACATTATCGGAACATAGCATCTGCTGTATATTTTAATATTTCATACATTGTCTTCCAATTTATAACATAATAAACAATAAGATACAACCACAAAGGAATAACGGCAAGTTTCTTATTGTTTGCATACATATCATACCATAGAAAATATAATAAAAATAACCATAAACAAATGATAGGAATCTACCCTTCTGATGTAACGTTCAAGTGAAAAGCCATAATCAAAATAGCAATATAAAATATGATATCCAAAAATTTATAATATTTATTTTCCATGTTTTCTCCCTTGATACCCATCATATAAATAAGGAATAGAGTTTGTTAGTCCGTTCATTATTCCTCTGCCTAATTGATACATTTCATTTCCGCTACCGAACAATTTGTTTCCAAACTCAGTTCCGCCTACATTAGTCATTGTACTTATACCAATGTTTTTAACATATTCTTCCGACGTGTCTTTGTGCGTATAACCAGTTCCATTGAGAATTCCTGTAGCCAAAGTATTCAGCCGACGAGTATGGGCAATATCTTTCGGATGTGCTATAACTTTTCCGAAAGCTTGACCTTGAATTCCTTTTGCCTTAAACGGTTTAATCGGCGAAGCGAGTGCACCTGCAATTTCACTTCCGGCAGAAATTACCGGATTGCGTTTATACCCGTTATTTAATACATCTCGTGCAAAATCACGATATTCTCTATATCCTTTATGCCATGCATCTTTTATGCTTTCACCACCCACAGAATAACCTAAACCCCGTCTTGCCATGTTTGCAACAACTCTTCCGACACCGCCGATAACACCCGTCATCTCATCACTCCACCCCAAACTTGTGCCTTGTGCCGCATGATTGATGCCGTCAAAAACTTTCTCTTTGAAGCTGTTTGATGTTTCTTTGGGCTGACCGATATATTCTCCGTTGTTATCATACTCTTTATATTCATCCTCACTCATCGGTGCTTGCATGTGTTTATAATTTTCATCACGTCTCTTTTGCAAGTTATCAATCAGCAATTGCGCTTCAGACGTATTGACACCTTTCAGTTTTTTGATTTGTGC
>JAGCOI010000034.1 GCA_017645485.1 Alphaproteobacteria bacterium
GTTATTGAATTGTCCATAACCCCGAACAGAGCCGAATGTTTAGGCGTCAGAGGTATTGCGCGCGATTTGGCGGCCTCAGGGCTCGGCACCTTAAAACCGCTTGAAGTCAAAAAAATTGCCGGCTCATTTGAAAGCCCGATTAAAGTCAAAGTTTCTTGCCCTGATAAATGTCCTGTTTATGTCGGCAGATTTATCAAAAATGTCAACAACAAGGCGCAAACACCTAAATGGATGGTCGACAGATTAACGGCCATCGGGCTGCATTCAATTTCACCTTTGGTTGATGTTACAAATTACATCAATTACGATTTAGCGCGTCCGTTACATGTTTTTGATGCCGATAAAATCAAAGGCAACATTGAAGTCCGCATGTGCTGTGAAAACGAAAGTTTTAAAGCATTGGATGAAAAGGAATATCACTTAGATACTCAGTCCGTCGGCATTTGCGATGATGAGGGCATTCAATGTTTGGGTGGTATTATGGGCGGTCTTGAAAAAGGATGTTCCGAAAACACGACAAACGTCTTTTTGGAATGCGCCTTATTTCAACCGATGTGCATTGCCCGTACGGGGCGTAAATTTGCCATAGAATCCGATTCCCGTTACCGTTACGAACGCTGGGTAGATCCGAAATCAAACGTTTTCGGTTCGGATTATGCAACCTCTCTTATTTTACAAATATGCGGCGGAGAAGTCTCCGATCAAATCATTGTCGGTGACGAACAAAAAGCTCCCAAGCAATTTGCTTATTTAAGACCGTCAAGATTTAAAACATTTGTCGGCATGGATATTCCTCAAGAAAAAGCGATAAACATCTTAAACAATCTCGGCTTCGAAACCTCTTTTGAAGGCGATAAAATAAAGGCTGTTTCCCCTTCATGGCGCGGTGATATCGAATGTGAACAAGATTTAATCGAAGAAGTCGTCCGTATGATTGGTCTAGATGAAATTCCAACGCAATCTCTGCCTTTTGAAAGCCTGCCGAAACAAGTGTTAACACCGGCTCAGCAACGTGCTCAAACCGTTAAACACGAACTGGCCAATCGCGGTATGTACGAAGCGGTCACTTGGAGTTTTACATCGTCAAAACTTGCGGATATATTCCATAAACAAAATCAAACGGATAAAGTCTTAATTGCCAATCCGATCAGTGCCGATTTGGATGAAATGCGCCCGTCTGTTTTGCCGAACCTGTTGATTGCGGCCAAAAACAACATTGCTCGCGGTTATTCAAATCTTTCCCTTTTTGAGGTCGGTCCCGAATTTTACGGACGCGAGCCAAATCAACAAACACTCGTGGCAACAGGCATCAGAGCGGGATTAACCGCAGATAAAGACTGGGCAAAAACAAGTCGTCCTTTTGACCTTTTCGATGTCAAGGCAGATGCACTTGCTGCCATTGCCGCAGCCAAAGGACCTTTTGAGAACCCGCAAATAACCTTAGACGCACCGTCATATTATCATCCGGGGCGCAGCGGCACCATTCGTTTGGGTAAAAATGTTTTGGCATACTTTGGCGAACTGCACCCGACCGTTATGAAAAAGTTCGGTTTAAAAACGCGTGTCATGGCATTTGAGGTTTATTTAGATAACATTCCTTTGCCGCGCGCCTCTTCCGATAAAACGAAGAAAAAACTCGAATTATCTGCATTTCAACCGGTTGTTAAAGACCTGGCGTTTGTTGTTGATACAAATGTCAATGCGGCAAATCTTTTATCCGCGGCCAAAAATGCCGACAGAAACTTTATCACGGATGTGCGCTTGTTTGATATATACGAAGGCGATAATTTACCTCAAGGCAAAAAATCGCTTGCAATTTCCGTTGTATTTCAACCGACCGAGCAAACCTTAACCGATAAAGA
>JAGCOI010000035.1 GCA_017645485.1 Alphaproteobacteria bacterium
CGGCAAATCAAGCGATAATACATATTTTTGTAATTCTTCATCAAGCGTAACATCTTTATCAAGACCGGCAATCACATAATTTTCCATAATTTGACGTGTTGCTTCCAAATCGACACGCTTGAATAAAATATCTTTTTTACCTTTAATTTCAACACGAATAAGCGGACCTTGCGCACATAAGCCCATACAGCCCGTAGCAACAACGCGTACGCGTTCTTTTAAGCCTTTTTCTTCCAAAATCGAATTGATTAAAGTAATTAAATCATCACTGCCTGAAGATTTACAACCCGTTGAATGACAACAATAAATATGTGCATCATATTTTTCAATATCGGCAAGCTTATTTTTTGCGATTTCATGAATATCAAATCTTTTATTAATTTCAGCCATATCTACCATAATCTTATGCCTCCTTAAACACTTCACGCCATTCGTTCAAAATAGCGGGGACTTGTTCCGGTGTCATACGTCCGTATGTTTTACCGTTAACCACACAAACCGGTGCTAAGCCGCAACAGCCCACACATCTGACACATTGTAAATGGAACAGATGGTCAGGTGTAGATTCACCTTCTTTAATATTAAGTTCGGATTTGAATTTTTCCAAAACCTTGTCATTTCCTTTTAAATAACAAGCCGTTCCGGTACAAACGGAAATAACGGCCTTACCCGGTGCAACAAGCTTAAAAAAGTTATAAAACGTCAATACTTCATAAATACGTGCAAGCGGTATATTCATTGTGGTCGCCAAGTCCATGGCATCTTTCCAATCCACATATCCTTTCACGCCCTGAATTTCGTGCAAAGCCATAATCAGCGAACCGCGCTTTTTACGCCATTTTTCGCCAACCTGACAACCCAAGCAAGGCTCATTTTCCATTATATTCTCCTAAAAATATGGTTAATTCTGCGCGCATTATAGAAAAAATTATTTCTAATGCAAGACATTTTAGCAGATATTAAAAAAATATTTATATGTATTTTGGTATATCTTCAAAAACCCTTGACTATTTTAAAATGAGTGCTTATAAACTTTTGCAAACATCAATCGGGATAAACATATGGAAACACGCGTGGCTGTTATTGCCGTTTTACTCAAAAATCGTGAAGCAAGCACTAACGTTAATGCTATCTTACACGAATATGCGGAATATATTATCGGTCGTTTCGGCTTACCTTATCGGCAAAAAGGTGTATATATCATCTCTATTGCCGTTGATGCGCCGCAAAACATTATTTCCGCGCTTTCGGGCAAAATCGGTGCCTTAAAAGACGTGTCTGCCAAAACCGTTTATTCCGATTGTTAAAACAAACTTGAACTGACGGGAAAGATTTATTCTGACCCATAAGAAAGGAAAAAACATGTATAATCCGAAATCCGCCAAAGCGGAAGAATTTATTTGTCATGATGAAGTGCTTGCAACCCTTGATTATGCCAATCAAAATAAATCAAATTCAAAACTCATTGATGAAATTTTGGAAAAAGCCAAACAGCGTAAAGGTTTAAGCCATCGTGAAGCGTCTGTTTTGCTTGCTTGCGATATTAAAGAAAAAAATGATGAAATTTTTGCGCTTGCCGAGCAATTTAAAAAAGATTTTTACGGTAACCGCATTGTGCTTTTTGCCCCGCTCTATCTTTCAAACTATTGTGTCAACGGTTGCACATATTGTCCTTATCACGCCAAAAACAAATTAATGCCGCGCAAAAAGCTCTCCATGGAAGAAATTAAAAAAGAAGTGATTGCTCTGCAGGATATGGGGCACAAACGTCTTGCCATCGAAGCCGGCGAAGATCCCGTCAATAATCCGATTGAATATATTTTGGAAGCCATTAAAACCATTTATTCCATCAAACACAAAAACGGTGCTATTCGACGTGTTAATGTCAATATTGCCGCAACCACCGTTGAAAACTATAAAAAACTCGCCGATGCCGGTATCGGAACATATATTCTCTTTCAAGAAACATACAACCGTGAAAGTTATGAGCATTTACACCCGACCGGACCGAAGCATAACTATGCTTATCACACCGAAGCCATGGACAGAGCCATGGAAGGCGGCATTGATGATGTCGGTTTGGGCATTTTGTTCGGTTTGGAATCGTATCAATATGAATTTGCGGCACTTTTGATGCATGCCGAACATTTGGAAGCACGTTTCGGTGTCGGACCGCATACCATTTCTTTTCCGCGTTTGAAACATGCGGCCGACATTGATCCGAATGCCTTTTTACATGGCATTGATGATGATATTTTTGCAAAAATCATTGCTTGCACGCGTATTTCAACACCTTAGACAGGCATGATTATCTCCACGCGTGAAAGTCAAGCTTGCCGTGAACGCGTTATTCATTACGGTATTTCGCAAATCAGCGGTGCTTCGCGTACTTCCGTCGGCGGTTATGCAAACGAAGAGCGCGAGCATGATTCCGAACAATTTGATGTCAGTGACCAAAGAACATTGGATGAAGTGGTGCGTTGGCTTATGGAAATGGGTTATATTCCGAGTTTTTGCACGGCATGTTATCGTGCGGGGCGCACCGGCGACAGATTTATGGATTTATGCAAAAAAATGCAAATCCTCAACTGCTGCCACCCAAACGCTTTGCTCACCTTAAAAGAATTTTTAA
>JAGCOI010000036.1 GCA_017645485.1 Alphaproteobacteria bacterium
CCCATTGCGCTCGAAAATGCCGGAGAACAGGTTCCTATATGCTCTACCGGCAACATGGACGAATACAAAAACCCGACAATCAGCAGAGGTACCGTCAAAATATCCGGCAACAAAAACATGCGTTCATCTATTTCATAGAGCAAAAGCAATATCCACACCAACACAATCAGCAAATCAGAGCGCAAACATAAATGAACGCCCAAGGTTAACAATGCCGACACAACACCCCAAACAAAAGATTTAATAACATATTTTCGCATCAAGTTCCGATATTTAATATTATTCTTTCGCTTTACGGCCGACACTTTCTTATTCGGCATAATCAAACGATAAAGGGCATATGCCATCGTCGCCGGCATAAATTTTGCAAATCGCCGTGCCATATAAGGAATCAACATCCCGAACAAAAAACCGGAAAAAATGTAAAGCATAATCAATCTCCTCTTTTTTTGCGCATTTTAACATCCAAAAGTTAAAAAGTGCTTGCATTTTCAAAAATATGGTTGTATGAAATCATCACTTCGGTTTAACACCCCTGGAGGTTAATCGAAGTCATTTCAAACAATTGTAAGGATAAAAATATGACAGATATTACATTTAAAGCATTAAAGCGTGAGAAAGCAGGTAAGGGGGCAGCTCGTGCATGTCGTCGTGAGGGCCGCATTCCTGCCGTTATTTATGGTGGAAAGAAAGATCCCGTGATGATCAGTCTTGACCCGATTGAACTGACGAAAGCTTTGGAAAAAGAAGATTTATTCCAAACTCAAATCACTCTTGACATTGAAGGCAAAACAGAAAAAGTCAAATGCCAAGACGTTCAGTTCCATCCTGTAACGGATATGCCGATTCACGTTGATTTTCTGCGTTAAGAGGCAAAGACATGTTTTTGGTGGTGGGGCTCGGAAATCCCGGTGAAGAATATGCAAATACCCGCCACAATGTCGGTTTTATGGCGGCGGACGCACTGTCTCGCCGCTATTGTTTTTCTCAATTTAAGTCCAAGTTTGACGGTCTGATTGCCGAAGGCCAAATCGGCTCTGAAAAAGTTTATCTTTTAAAGCCGCAAACTTTTATGAATTTATCCGGAAATTCTGTTGTCAAAGCCGCTCTTTTTTATAAAATTTTGCCTGAAAACATCATTGTTATTCATGATGATATAGATTTATCTTTCGGTCAAATTAAAGCAAAAATCGGCGGAGGTAATGCCGGTCACAACGGCTTAAAAAGCATAGATGCCCATATCACACCGCAATATAACCGAATCCGTATCGGTGTCGGCAGGCCTGCCGACAAAGCGCATCAGGTTGTCGATTTCGTTTTGGGGCATTTTTCAAAAACGGATGCCAAAACACTTGAAACAACACTCGATACGGTCTGTCAGTCCGTTGAAGTGTTAATAGAAAACGGTATCGAATCGTGTTCTAATTTTTTAGGTATGCAGCAACGCCAAAAATAAACTTAAAAAAATCCTCGCCTTTTAAGACGAGGATTTTTTTTAAATCATTGATTTGACTTTTTCAATTGCCGATGAAAGCTTTGAAACATCTGCTCCGCCGGCCTGAGCCATATCCGGTTTTCCGCCGCCGCCCGTACCGCCGACTTCAAGTGCGGCTGCTTTAACCATATCAATTGCCGAATATTTCCCCGTTAAATCTTGACTGATGGCAACCACAATCGAAGCTTTACCGTCTTTATCCGATGCAAGTGCCACAACACCCGAACCGATGCTTTGCAAAATATCATCAGCAAAACCTTTGAGTTCTTTCGGATGCGCATTCGGCACCGTTTTACCCACAAATTTAACACCGTTAACTTCTTGCATTTGTGCCTTGTCACCGGCACCGGAAACCAACATACTTTTTTTCAAATCCAAAATGGTTTGTTCCAATTTTTTCTTTTCTTCCAATAAATTGGTAATACGCTTTTCCAAATCATTTAAGTTTGTTTTGAGCATATCTGCCACATGATGCAGTTTATCTTCCATACCATGCTCAAAATTCTCGGCAGCCGCACCTGTCACACATTCAATACGACGAATCCCTGCAGCCACGGCCGATTCGGATAAAATATGAAAATAACCGATATCACCCGTATCGCACACATGCGTACCGCCGCAAAGTTCTTCGCTATAGACAACACCGTCTTTTTCCATTTTAACCACGCGCACTTCTTCGCCGTATTTTTCACCGAACAAAGCCATAGCGCCCGTTGCCACGGCCTCATCTTTGTTCATTAAAACCGTATTAACGTGATAATTTTCTCTGATGGATTGATTAACAATATCTTCAACTTCTCGCAACTCATCAAAGGTAATCTGTTTGGGGTGTGAAATATCAAAACGCATTCTCTCGGGCGCAACCAATGAGCCTTTTTGTGCCACATGATCACCCAAAACCGTACGCAAAGCCTTATGCACAAGGTGTGTCACGGAATGGTTTGCACAAATTTGTTTACGACGCAACCGGTCCACTTCAAACGAAGCCACATCTCCTTTGCAAACGG
>JAGCOI010000037.1 GCA_017645485.1 Alphaproteobacteria bacterium
GGTTCGTGTGCAAAAGATGAAAACAGCAGTTGTGAATGGTCTTTTGATGAAACAAGCGGTACATTGACGATTTCGGGCAGTGGAGATATGAAAAATTATAGCGAGGTTTATAGTAATTTAGCCTCATACAATCCGGATAATATCGCGCCATGGTATGAATACGGGCAAAATATTCAAAAAGTTGTGGTTGAAGAGGGTATTACAAGCATTGGCAATGCCTCTTTTGAAAAGTTGCCTAATTTACAAGAAGCCACCTTACCGCAGGGATTAAAAACAATAGGCAATAATGCTTTTAATAATTGCGTTGCACTATCAAGTATTAAAATACCGGATACTGTGACATCAATAGGCGGTTGGGCCTTTTATCATACGGATTTGTCTGAAGTTGAATTACCGCCAAATCTGAGCACTCTTTCTCCAGCAGTATTGTATAGAGTGCCTTTGACAACACTTGTTATTCCGGACAATATAAGCACAATATCAGAAACAGCTTTTAATTACTGGGCAGAGGCTAGCACAACACTTCAAAATCTTTATTGTCCCGAGCATTTAAAAGAACAGTGTGCGAAAGCGGTTAAAGATTTTACGCTGACACCGGTTAGTATTCAAACCTATCAAAAACTGCCGAACGGAGAGCTGTTAATCGGAGGGAAGTTTTATCAAAATCCGAACGATATTTACGGGGATAATCGCATTAAAAAGCGTATTTATACGGTTAACGAAGCCAATATGCTTTCGGGCAAGAAAAACAAAGTGATGATACGATATAAATAGATGTGCTCATCTTTGATTCTAATGTGATACGAAAAGAAAGATACCCTAGGGTTTAGGGATAGGATGGCAGAATAAGGGAAGATGCAAAGCGCCTTTGGGGATTGCCGCGCCCTTTCAGGGCTCGCAATGACAGGAGAAAAAAGGCTCGCAATGACAGGAGAAAAAAGGCTCGCAATGACAGGAGGAAAGGGGGCCCGCAATGACAGGAGGAAAGGGGACCCGCAATGACAAATAATAAGGGTAAAAATGATTTAGGGCTTGAAATATAAACTTTAAGATATATTTTAGGCGTATGGAAAAATTAGATGTTTCAAAATTAAAGGCTGTTGTTTTTGATTGGGACAGTACCCTTGCAAACAGCAGACCCGTTCTTATGTCGTGCGTGAACAAAGTGCTTGAATCGTATGGTATGCCCTGTTGGGATGTTGTTAAAGCCAAACGGGACAACAATCTTTCGTTTCAGGATAATTTTCAAAAAATCTTTGAAGATAAAGCAGAAGAAGCATACGCTTTATATCGGCAGATTTATTTAAAAAATGTGGCACGTCAAATTACTGCGGCGCCGTTTGCACATGCCTTGCTTCACTTTTTTTATAAGCGCCGTATTCCGATTTGTTTAATGACCAATAAAGACAGAATGCTTCTTGATTTTGAATTGCCGATTTTATTTGAGAACGAATATTTTTCAAACATTGTTTGCGGGCATGAAGCGGCTGACAATAAACCGCACGGCGTGCATTTGACAGAGACGTTGAAAAATATTGTTCGGCCAAATGAGATTTTGCCCGAAACGGTTTGGGTTGTCGGCGACAGTCCGCAAGACAGTTCGTGCGCTTGTGCTTGCGGTGCACGCGGTATAAGAATAGGTGACGGCTTATGGGAAGAAGAAAAAGAAATGCCTGAAAATTGCATTTTCTTTCATTCACTTGTGGATTTTTATGAAAGTCTGCTTTTATCAAATGCGTAAACGCTTTACAATTTCGTAAATCAATCAATAAGGACACTTAAAATGAAATTGAGTAACAATGCGGCATTTTACAATAAATTGTTAAACGGCATTGTTGTTTTGGTCGGTTTGTTTTTTGTTGTTGTTTTAAATGTGATGCGTTATGAAAATTTAAGTCGAATAAAACCGGCTCAAAAAATTAAATCCGAAACATCAAAAGATTTTTTTGTTTCAATTTCGTTTTATGAAAAACATGCCGATAATCCTAAAATGGTTTTTTTATATGATGTTGCAGACAGCCTTTATTATGCTTCTGCTTTGTCGTTTATAAAACCTGAAAACAAAGTTTATACGATTGATTGTACCGGCGGGCATGTTGAGGGTATAAAAACGTTTTTGAAAAATCATTTTGTTAGTGAAGAACCGTGTAAGATTTCAAAGGAAAATCTTGTAAAATTGTTTGAAGAAAAAAATAATGTGCTTATTATCAATCTTAAAAAAAACAATGCCCGACATGAGGCTGCAGTGTTTGTTGCCGCACGTTTTGAGCTGATGCCGAAGTTAAAAATGATGGAGATAAAAAAATGAAACTCGGAAACTTTGAACTTAACTTAACTTCAGAAGAATTAAAGGAAACGGTCTCCTCCAAGATGCGGGATATTGAGCTGATAACGCCTGAAGATAAAACGTATGCGGCGTTGCCCGAAGGCGATAAAAAAGCTTTGGTGCATTTGATAAAAGCGGCTAAAATAATCAATGATGTTGCCTTAAAACAAGATCATGAACTGAATTTGACGCTTAAAAAACTTTTGGAAGATAATTTGGCGCTTGGTGAAGATGTGCGCAACGCCTATAAACTTTTTTTAAGCTTAAACGGTGTTGCGGGCCTAAACGGTGTTGATAAAGAACCGATTGAAATTTTTAAGGGCGTACATCAAAGCAAAGGTAAAAATTTTTATCCGGCAGACTTAAGTGTTGAAGAATTTCACGATATCTTGATTAAGATGTTTGAAAACAATAAAATTGAAGAAATTAAGCGTGTGTTATCGGGCAGAACGATGGTCAGGCGCAAAGGTGGTGAACTTGAGGGGATAGATTATACGGTCTCTTTTGCCAAAGAATTTTCCGAAATTGCCAATGAATTGGAAGTTGCCGCTCATTATGCGACAGAGCATGAATTTAAGGATTATTTGGGTTGGCAGGCACAAGCCTTGTTGCAAAATAATGAAGATATGGATATGCTCGCCGATAAGCATTGGGCCGTTTTGCAACATAATCGTTTGGAATTTACGATATCACGCGAAAATTATGAAGATGAATTGACCGGAACGGTTTTTGAAAATCCGCGGCTTAAGGATTTGATTGAACAACATCAAATAGAAGTTAATCCGAAAGACACCTTGGGTTGCAGAGTGGGTTTGAACAACCTTGAGGGGACGGATTTTATATTAAAATCGAAAGAAACGATTCCTTATTTGGCGGCGCGTATGCCTTTGTGTGAGCAATATGTGCAAAAAATAGAACAAGGCAACAAGCAAACGATGGTTGATGCCGATTTAATGATGTTAACGGGGGATTATGCCATGTGTCGCGGTGGGATTACAACCGCGCAAAATTTACCGAATGATGATAAGTTATCGGTTAAAACAGGCGGCGGCAGACGTAATGTGTATCATCGACAGGTCAGATTTTCGGATGATGCGGCACGCACAAAAAAAATGCTTGATGCTTTGGTCGCACCACAATTTCATCAATATTATCAAAAAAATATGATGCATCCTTTTGTAATAGGTCATGAAAACGGGCATTCGCTCGGGCCGGACAGCTCATATAAAAATGCACTCGGTGTTTATGCACATACGATTGAAGAGCATAAGGCAAATATTATTTCAGCCTGTTTTTTGGAAGAAATTGCCCGTGCATTCGGTACATATACGGATTTTGAAGTTAAACAGATTTATACAACATGGATTGTCAGCCTGTTTTTAAAAGCAGAGCCTGTGTTATCCGAGCCGCATCGTGTGGCTGATTTGATGGAGTTTAACCATTTGCTTGAACATCAGGCCATTTGGTTTGACAGTGAAAACAAACTTCATATTGCATTTGAAAAAATTGCACCGGTTATACATCAATGTTTGCACCAAACAATCGAGGTACAACTTTCAAAATCGCCCGAAACGGCAAAAAAATTTATAGAAAAATGGTGCAAATGGTCTGATATTTCGGCATATATCGCAAGTGTGCAACAAAAACTCGGCCTTAAACCGTATATTCATCTTATAACGAATTTTTAAGAAAAAATATATATGATATTGTAAATCAAAAAATCAGGGAGATAAATAATGTTTGCAAAAATTTTACATGGTCAGCACGAATTAAGGCAAATGTTTTGGAAGTATGGCGTTTGGGGCGAGATGATTATCGTGTTTTTTTTGTATTTGTTCAGGATTTTTTTGGTGCATAAATTAGACGGCATGACGCTCGGCTATTATTACAGCAATGTTTTTTCGTTTATTAACATGAATAATACCATTTTGTTTTTGACCATTGCCTATTTTACCATTTTGGCATTTTTAACGTTTTACAGCATTATTCTTGTTATCGGTATATGGCGCAGTTCGGCGGAATATGATAAAAGCGTTTGGCTTCGTCATCTGGCGCGTATTTTTATTTTAATGGTTGTGTTTTTGGCCTATAAGGCAGTGTTATAATGAAAAAGATATTGATTTTGATTTGTTTGCTTTTGGTGGTTTCTTGTGTTGCCGGTCAACGTAGCGAAAAAAGAAATCGCCTGTATACAACGTATGGTTTTTACAACTAGGAGATTTTAAAATGCTTTTGTTGAAAAATGTATATCTCGGTGGCAAGACACAAGATATTTTAATTGAACACAATTGTTTTAAGAAAATTGCAGATGAAATAAATGATGACAATGCTGATATCAAAGATTGTACGGGCAAGGCGATATTGCCCTCTTTTTGCAATATGCATACGCATGCCGCGATGATGTTCTTAAAAGGTATCGGCGAAGATTTGGAGTTGTTCGATTGGCTGCAGACAAAAATATGGCCGTTGGAAGCAAAACTGACGGGTGAGGATGTTTATCATCTTTCCAAATTTGCGGCTTTGGAAATGATAAAAACCGGTACGACAATGTTTTTAGATATGTATTTTTATGTCGAAGAAACAATTAAAGCCATCGATGAAATGGGATTGCGCGCAGTGATTACATATTTAGGTATGGATATGTTTGATGAGGCGGAAACAAAAAGACGTTTGGAAAATGCCGAAAAATTTATGAAACAAAGTGTGCCTTCAACACGCATTATAAAAGGCTTGTCGGCACATGCCGTATATACCGCTTCGAAAGAATTGATACAAGGCTTTAAAAAAATTGCAAGAGCACATGATGCGTTTTTTAGCATTCATGTTTCGGAAACAAAAAAAGAAGTTGAAGATTGCTTGAAAAAATACGGAAAAACGCCGCTTGCATTGCTGGATGAGTGGGGTGTGTTGGATGAAAAAACCATTGTGGCACATGCCGTACATTTAACAAAGGAAGAAACGGATATTGCAAAAAAACGCAAGATTGTTTTGGCGCATAATCCGGTATCGAACTTAAAACTAAATTCAGGACAAATGCCTTTGCAAGCTTATTTAGATAAGGGGTTGAGAGTAACGCTCGGCACGGACGGTGTGTCATCGAATAATTCGCTTTCAATGATAGATGAAATGAAAACGGCGGCATTGTCCGGCAAAAATATTGCTTCCGATTCAACGGCGGCCAAAGTTAATGATATTTTCAACATGGCGACAATCAACGGTTTTGAGGCTCTTGGCGTGAAAACAGGCAAAATAGAAGAAGGATACGAAGCTGATTTCATGTTGGTTGACTTAAATAACCACACATTGTTACCAAACATCAATCTGATATCAAATATGGTGTATGCGGCAGACAGTTCTTGTATAACCGATGTGTTTTGCCAAGGCAAGCCTTTGATGAAAAATAAATGTGTTGAAAATGAAGACAACATCGTGTTGAATTTTAAGAAAACGTGTGAAGAACTTTTGAAAGATTAAGGAAGGAAACAAAATGAAAAAGCTTAAGTATATTCCGCATATATTATTCGTCGGGGCACTTGCGTATTTTGCCCTGTTGGCTTTTGTTTTGGAAAAAGATCCGATGATGAATAAGATGATTATGATCATGATTTGCGGATTATGGGTTTTGTGGATTTTTGCAAAGACGCTTATTAAAACATTAATGGTGCTTGCGCTTGTGGCCGTGATGTGTTGGGCAGGTTATTATGTTATGCATGCCAAAGAAATTGAATGTAAAAACGCGGGCAGAGAATGGAACGCCAAGGAGCAAATTTGCGAAGATAAAAAGCCGATTGCCGAAAAATTAAAAAA
>JAGCOI010000038.1 GCA_017645485.1 Alphaproteobacteria bacterium
GTTTCACAATGAGCTTTGCCGTAATAATATAATTCGGGATAATTCCATAATAAAATAAATCCATCGTCGCATTCTACAATTTTATATCCGGCATCTTGTTTTTTTTGATTAATTTCATAAAGTGTTTTTTGTAACAGATTTTTTTGCATTCTTCCCTCCTTAATAAGGAAATAATAGAAAAATAGTTTTAATTTTTAGTTACCGGGGTGCCGTCTGGTTTTGACTTATAAAAAAAGCCTTGTAAAAAAACAAGGCTTTCTATTGGCAGGGGTGGCAGGACTTGAACCCACGACACGAGGTTTTTTCAGATCGATGTTTGACCAACTGAACTACACCCCTACGGTCTGGCTTTGACTTATAAAACATTTCATTTTATAAATCAAGAACTTTTTTCCTATCCTTCCACTTCAGGTTTAGCGCGTTTACGCACCAGCGGATCCAATATCTTCTTTCTTAACCTCAGTGACTTCGGTGTTACCTCCAAAAGCTCATCGGCCTGAATGTATGAAAGTGCCTGTTCCAGGCTCATTTTTCTTGGCGGAATAAGGTCAATTGCCTCATCTTTACCGGCAGCTCTGATGTTTGTCAGCTGCTTAGATTTTGTCGGGTTCACTTCAATATCGTTCGATTTTGTGTGTTCGCCGATAATCATACCCACATAAACAGGGCTGTTGTGTTCAATAAACATCGGTCCTCTGTCTTGCAGTTTCCAAAGAGAATAAGCCACAGCCGTACCGTTTTCGGATGAAATCAAAACACCGGTGCGACGCCCCTCAATTTCGCCCTTATAAGGCTCGTAGGCATAAAATATTCTGTTCATCACACCACTGCCGCGCGTATCGGTTAAAAACTCGCTGTGATAGCCTATAAGCCCGCGTGACGGGGCATGAAAAATCAAACGCACTTTACCGCCGAGTTGAGACGGAATCATTTCAATCATTTCGGCGCGACGCATACCCATTTTTTCAACCACAACGCCCGAAAATTCTTCATCAACGTCCACCACAACTTCTTCCACCGGCTCCAAAAGCTGCCCGTTTTCATCTTTTTTCATCAAAACGCGCGGACGCGAAATAGAAAGTTCAAAACCTTCACGACGCATTGTTTCAATCAAAACGCCGAGTTGCAATTCACCTCTGCCGGCCACATCAAACGAATCCGTTTTATCCGTGCGCGAAATTTTCAGTGCAATATTGCTTTCCGCCTCTTTTTCAAGCCTGTCCCAAATCATGCGCGAGGTTACCTTGTCCCCTTCTCTGCCCGCAAGCGGCGAATCATTAATCGAAAATGTCATGGCAAGTGTCGGCGGATCTATCGGCTGCGCTTTAATCGGCGTATCTACTTCATAAGCACAAATCGTATCGGCAACGGTTCCTTTAACCACACCGGCCACGGCCACAATATCGCCCGCATGTGCTTCGTTTAATGCCACACGCTCTAACCCTTTATATGCTAAAATCTTGGAAATACGCGTTTTTTCCACTTCACCGTTTTGATTAATCACTTTAACGGCATCATTAACCTTTAAGCTGCCTGACCAAATTTTGCCCGTTAAAATACGGCCCAAAAACTTATCGCCTTCAAGCGTTGTCACAAGCATCGAAAACGGCTTGTCTTTCTCACATTTCGGCTCGCTTACATACGATAAAATCAGTTCAAACAACGGAGTTAAATCTTTTTTCTCGTCATTTAAGTCTTTAACGGCCCAACCGTTTCTGCCCGAAGCATACAAAACCGGAAAATCAAGTTGTTCATCTGTGGCATTTAAGCTCACAAACAAGTCAAACACTTCGTTTAAAACTTCATCGGGACGTGCATCGGGTTTATCTGCTTTATTGATAACAACAATCGGTTTTAAGCCGATTTTCAAAGCCTTACCCAAAACAAATTTTGTTTGCGGCATCGGTCCTTCCGAAGAATCCACCAAAAGCACAACACCGTCAACCATTGAAAGAATGCGTTCCACCTCACCGCCGAAATCCGCGTGTCCGGGCGTATCTACAATATTGATATGGTTTCCGTGCCATTCAACCGATGTACATTTCGATAAAATGGTAATACCGCGTTCGCGCTCCAAATCGTTACTGTCAAGCGCACATTCGGCAACTTTTTGGTTGTCACGAAAAGTACCGCTCTGTTTTAAAAGACCATCCACAAGCGTTGTTTTACCATGGTCAACGTGCGCGATAATCGCAATATTTCTCATACTCATTTGTTTTGTCCTATTTTTCAAAAATTCGTGATACAATACCGCTTTTTTTTGTAAATTCAAGATTTTTTTTCATTTATTTTTACCCTGTCATTCCACACCTCTGTACCTCCTGACATTTACAGACTTACACGCCGCATCAGGTCGTCCAAGAATCTAACCTTTCTGTGTCGCACCTTTGGTGCATATATCGCTGCTTCCATAACATTGATATCATTCCGGAATCGAAGATGGCCAAGCATTACAATGTCATCCTGGAATCGAAGAAGAGCAAGCGGCAAAGCCGTCGCGCTCCACTTGTTGGAGTTCGTCATGCTGAACTTGTTGGAGTTCGTCATGCTGAACTTGTTTCAGCATCTCCTCACTCATCCTTGATTCCAGCATCTCCTCACTCATCCTTGATTCCAGCATCTCCTCACTCATCCTTGATTCCGGAATCTCTCTATTCTGTCATTGAGCATACCTCACCCTGTCATCCTGGAATCGAAGAAGAGCAAGCGGCAAAGCCGTCGCGCTCCACTTGTTTCAGGATCTACATGTCCTTGCGCATGAGGATGAAAATAACCTCAAAACGTTATTTTCACCGCAAATGGCGACGGTATCATATCGTCATTGCGAGGCGACTGTGTCGCCGTGGCAATCTCTCAAGTGACCGAAGCAACGCATCGCGTTGCTAGA
>JAGCOI010000039.1 GCA_017645485.1 Alphaproteobacteria bacterium
TCTAGCAACGCGATGCGTTGCTTCGGTCACTTGAGAGATTGCCACGGCGACACAGTCGCCTCGCAATGACGATATGATACCGTCGCCATTTGCGGTGAAAATAACGTTTTGAGGTTATTTTCATCCTCATGCGCAAGGACAATAGGCGTTATTTAAGCTGTAAAAAATGATTATTAAAAAATAAAACACCTCTTGACGATAAGCCTGTCTTGATATATTTTTCAAGAAAAACTTTTTTATTTTAAGAGGATAAAATGGAATTTAAAGAACTTGGCTTATCTGAGGCAACCATCTCAGCTATTGAAGAAATGAACATTAAACATCCGACAACCGTGCAGGCAGATGTTATTCCGTCCGTTTTGGAGGGTAAAGATATTTTTACCATCGCACCGCAAAGATCCGGTAAAACTTATTCTTATGTTTTGCCTTTGATAGACATTATCGCCACAAAAAAAAATCAGAATATTCTTATTATTACGCCGGACAGTTTTCAGGCCAACAACGTTTCCGACAGTTTTGCCGTTTTTAACAAATATCATCAAAATAACGAAGAAGACGAATCAAGTGTTGTGATTGCCGCACCGGATTTGATTTTGGAGCTTGCCGATGAGGATAAACTTGATTTATCAAATATCAATATTTTGGTTGTTGATGATATTAATCTGATTAAAAAAAGACATCAGCTTCAAAATTTGGAAAAGATTTTGGTAAAACTGCCCGCCGATAAACAAAATATTGTGTTTACAAATCGCCGTTCAAAAGAAACTCAAAATATATTAGATGAAATCTTAAAAACACCGACCGAAATTAAAATAGATAAGACAAAAGAAGATGAGGCCGTTGCCATTCAAGAACACGTTGCCGAGCAAACACATCAAAATACAAGCGCCAGACCGATACAACAGGTTCAAGACGAAAAAGCGTTGGAGCTTGTTAAAAAATATCATGTTTTTAATGATAAAACACCGAAATATCTTCTGATTGAAGGGGTGCTTAAAAACTGATAAAAAAACTTGCCAAGGACAAATCAACACGCTATAAACGCATTATTAAAAATAACTTTTGACTAAAAAAGGATTAGAAAATGTCAGGACATTCCCAATTTAAAAACATTATGTATCGTAAAGGCGCTCAAGATGCAAAAAAAGCTCGCGTTTTTGCAAAACTTGCCAGAGAAATTACCGTTGCGGCCAAAACAGGTATTCCCGAGCCCGATAAAAACCCGAGATTAAGACTTGCCATTCAGGCAGCTCGTGCCGAAAGTATGCCGAAAGATAATATTGAACGCGCTATTGCCAAAGCAACTCAAACAGCCGGCGGTGCCGATTTTGTAACCATGCGTTATGAAGGTTTTGCACCGAACAAAGCCGCTGTTATTGTTGAAGCTTTAACGGATAATAAAAACCGCACGGCCGGTAATGTGCGTACTATTTTCGGTAAACGCGGCGGCGCCATGGGTGAAACCGGTTCCGTTACTTTCAATTTTGAAAGAATCGGCTATATTCAATATCCTGTTCAGGCGGCATCCGCCGATGATATGTTTGAGAACGCTTTGGAAGCCGGTGCAAATGATGTTGTTTCAGATGAAGAATTTCACGAAATCGAAACTTTGCCTGATGATTTGTTTGCCGTGACCGAAGCTTTGGAAAAGAAGTTCGGTACACCGTCTGCTTCGCGTTTGGACTGGAAACCGACCGTTAAAGTTGAAATTAACGACTTGGAAACAGCTCAAAAATTCTTGGATTTTATTGACGCTTTGGAAGAAGATGATGATGTTCAGCACGTTTACCACAATGCTGAAATTGCCGAAGATGTCTTAAAACAACTCGAAGGAGAATAACTTTTGGTTCGTATTCTCGGACTTGACCCGAGCTTGTCATCAACAGGTTGGGGGATTATAGAAGCCGAAGGTAGCCGTTTGAAATATGTTGCGGACGGCTTTATTAAAACGGACCCCAAACAACCGCTTGAAGAGCGTTTGGATATTTTATATCGCACGTTGTGCGGTGTGATAGAATTGTATAAACCTCAGGAAGCGTCTATTGAAATCGTGTTTTTAAATGATAACCCCGTTTCGACCATTAAGCTTGCCATGGCGCGCGGGGTTGTTGTTTTATCTTCGGGTACATACAAAATTCCTTTAACCGAATATGAACCAAATAAGGTTAAAAAAACAATCGTCGGCGTTGGTAAAGCCGCAAAAAATCAGGTTGAAACAATGGTTAAGGTTTTGCTCGGCGGGATAAGGCCTAAAAATAACGATTCTTCCGATGCTTTGGCCATTGCCATTACGCATGCACATTACAGACTTTCAAAAAACTTATAGTGTGCGCTGTAAAAATCGATTGCTTTTTTAAGCATAATGATTATTATACTTTATAAAATTGTAACATCTATCAAGGAAAAAGATTATGAAAAAAGCTGAGAGTGTTAAAGAATTTGTTGAGCGTATTGACGCAACAAAAAAAGTAAATCCGAAAGATTTGTCGTCCGATCAGGATTTGACGATTGCCATTATGAACCTTATTTCAATTGAAGAACATTTGGTTTTTTCAGGTGCTAAAACAGGTAAAACATCTTTTTATGATTTGATAGAAGAAGTTCGTGAAACACGTAAACGCTTAATGCAAAAAATTATTCCGGCTTATGAAGGCGAAGTTTGGTGTATTTCCAAGCATTTGCTTGCAACATCCATGCGTTTGATGGAAGTCGGCACAAAACAACAATCTTTGGGCAATAAAGAACAGGCTTATGATTTGTTTAACAAAGCTTATGATATGTATTGTCTGTTTTGGGGCCTTAATATGAATATGCTTTCGATTGATAATGCAAAATGGAACGAAGACAGCGTTGAAGAAGTTAAAAAAATTGCCGAGAAAATCAGCCAATCCGTTGTTGTTGAAGAAGAAAAAAGGCAGGAAGTAAAACCGCAGGGTGCTCTTGCAAAAATGAAAGCTTTTGTAAGAAAAGCCGTTGATTGCTGTATTGAATAAGGAAATTAACATGAAAAATATATTCAAAACTTTTATGGCCGGATTAATGGTATGTGCTTTGTTTGCCTGCAAACCAGATGAAACGGCAAATACCGCTTCAGCCGGTATTGATAATGCACATATTTATTTCTTTTATCAAACATCTTGCCCGCATTGTCATCATGCCGCCGCATATATTTCAAGCAAATATCCGAACCTTAAAATGATTCAGGCAGACGTGCGTCAGGCGGATAATTTTAAGCTGTTCTTAAAGTGTGCGGACAAATTTAAGTTGGATCGCAACACGCTCGGAACACCGCTTATTTGTATGGGGAATCACTATATTATGGGTTGGTCCGATTCGGACAGGGTTAAATTTGATTCATACGTACAAAAATTTAAGTAATGAAAAAGCGCTCTTTAAAAGAGCGCTTTTTTATAAGCTGTAACACTGTATTTAAAAATAATAACGGGCACCGATTGTGATGTCTTTCATGTTTTTCAGGTAATCGGCTCTGATGTAGTGATATCTGAACATTAAGCGTGCCGCCCAATTTGAATTGATATTATATTGAGCGCCCAAGCCGGCTCTTAACCCGTAGTGTTCATCTTCACCGCTAAGCTTTCCGAGACCTGTTTTAAATTTTGCTCTTGCTTCATAGTAACCGAGGCCGGCAGAACCCAACAGTTGAATATTATCAAAAACAGAGTAGTAATAAACACCGTCTAAGGCATATGCCTTATATTCCGTTCGTGTTTTGCCGAGCACCGTTGTTTTTTTCTTTTCTTTTGATTGCTGATAAGATAATTCCAAACCGAGTGTTGAAGTCAGCATGCCGCCAACCGAAACATTTAAGGCATGAAATTTTTTGTTGGTGAAGCTGCTGTCCGATATTTTAATCATCGAATAAGCATAATCCGCACCGACATAAGGTTGAATTTCTGCTGATTTTGCCTCGCATGCCAAAACAGCTGCCAAAGCACCAAGAAATAAGGTTTTTTTCATCAATTTAGTCCTTTAAATGGTTTACCTGTTATTGTCTTAAAGTAAAAATTTTAATGTCAGGTTAAAAACATCTTGTCAGATGAAAAAAAAATGATACATTTGATATATATGTTAAAAAGAGGGTTTATCAGATGAAAAAATTTTTAATATCGTTTATAGCCGTTTTAGCTTTGTGCGGATTTGAAAGTCTTTCCGGCGATGTTCACAATTTTTCCGTTGAAAATAAAAGCGGTTCTTCTTGGGAAATTGATCAAACATCTACCGAAATTAAAGCTTATAACAAGGATTTTGACTTTGAACTGACGTTTTATGTAGATACGTTTATGCCTAATTCTCCGCTGTGTTTAACCAACAAAAGAATTAAAGATATTAAATTTGATATTGATATTTATAAAAGAGCTCAAAAAGGTGATACCGATTGGGCAAAAATGGTTGAACGTATGCGTATTGTGTTTTCAAACACCGGTTTTTCGGAAGAAAAGAAAGTTTACGGTTCAAATTTATTGAAAAATAACACTCAGGCACAAATCGGGGAAATTGTCCATATCGGCACACTTCAATTTTTATCTCCTTTAACCTGTGAAAAAATCAATAATATGAAAATGTCCGTAACGGGTATGGTCGTTAGAGGGCGGCCGATTCCGCCGCTTGAATTTGTCATTACATTACAATAATGGCGGCAACGGCTATGCTTGCATAAAACAGCACACCTAAAGGATAAGAAAAAGCAACCTTAAAATCCGTTGATGAAGGCATGGCATTTTCAATAATGATTGTTTGCAGCAGTATGTATAAAATATAGGTTACATAAGTCACTTCAATATTTGCAAAAAACCATTTGTTCAAATAGTAGCCTAAAAACAATAACATAATCGGTGCCAATGCCGACGGCAATGCATTGTAAAACTTTATATTCTTAAAACAAACACTTCCCGTTACATATACATCTCCTCTTTTTTGAGGAAATATCGTAAAACCCGTCGGATGTGCATTTAAGATTAAACCGACAATAAAATGCGACATTTCGTGCAAAAAAGTGCCAACAATATTAACAAGTGCACACATATATATATTTGAATAAACAGCGTATTTTGCTTTTAACAGCACAATAACAAGCAAAATCATAAAAAAACGATTACCGACAAACGTTTGAAGGTTTTCGGGATTGCTTAAAAATGTTTGTGCTTTATGAACAACAAGCAAAAGAAAGTCCACTACTTATCTCCGAGCTTTTCCAAAAATTTAATACCTGTTAAATATGTGTTCAGCAGGAAAAAGCAGATTTTTGTTTTATTGAGCTTGCTGTATGTTTGCAAAGAATCCGTCGTTAACAAAGAACTTAAAGCAAACAAACTAATCCATAATACCTGCACCGATACTTGTCTTTTCGTGTTTTTAAGCTTCGGATAAAGTTCTTTAAAAGCGTTATCAATTAACATTATCATTTTTGAAATACGTTTTAAATACGTTACCGAAAAAGAACGTTCACTTTGATTAAGATGAAATTTATAGACCATAAACCAAAAATTTCTGTGTTCCGTAACAAAATCGGCAAATACTTCTACATATAAATTCAGCCTTTCATAGGCATTATTTGTTTTAATTTCGATAAATTTTTTATAAAGCGCATCCAGTGTTAAATAGTTTTGGATTAAAATAAAATTATCCATATTGCCGAACTGATTGTATATTGTGCCGACGGAATAACCGGAAGCTTCGGATAATTTTCTGGCTGTTAGAAATTCAACACCCTTTTGTTTAACAATATCACGACCCGTTTGAATTAAATTTTCTTGAATATTATCTTTAACCATGGCAAAATCTTATATTAAAATTAATAAATTTCGTTTATATTTTGTTTATACATAAAAAATGAACGGTGTTCAATTTTTTTTTTAAGATATCGGAGAAAAAATGATGAAACATATTTTAATTTTTTTAACAACGCTTCTTTGTTGTTTATCAGGTCTTGTTAAAGCCGATTCTTTTTTTGATGATTTAATTTTGGATAAACAGCAAAAATTGGAAGTTCAGGAAAAAATGCTTATGGATGAAAGTAAAGCCAAAACTTCCGAAGCATTGGATCGTCGGCTTCTGAATTTGAAATTTAATCAAAAGAAAAAAGATATTGAAGAACCTGATGTTGTTTTTGATATGGCGCCTTTCGGTTTGTTATGGCTTGCACCCAAACAGGAAATTGAAAAATTAAATGTTACTTTAAGACCAAAAACCATTAAAGACGCACCGAATTGTTATGCAACCAAACACCTTCCGAAACCTGTTGCCGCTTTTGAAAATGTTTTAACATGCTTTGGAAAAAATGATGCTTTATGGCGCATTGTGGCTTACGGTGTGCCGATTGATGATAACGAAAAAGCTTCAAAAGGGTTGGCGGAATATCAAAAATTTTATGATATTTTCAAAGATAAATACGGTAATGATCAGGAATTTTACACCGCCGCCGTTGTTAATATTGATGAAGAAGTTGAATTAAAAGACGGTTCGACATCTCATGTGATTAAGCAAAGGTTTGTTGAAAAAGGTGATGATGATTTTAAGCAAAAACTGATGAACGGTGAAAGTATTTTATATGCAACTTTTCATAATCTTTTGGTAGAAGTAACCCTTGTTTTAACCGCAAACGGCGACGGACAGACATTTATTGTGGTTGATTATCAAAATTTAAGAAAAACAAGTATTGAACAACAACAAATGTTAGACGCTTTATAAAGAAAGGTTTATTATGAAAAAAGTATGTTTTTGCGGTATTTCCGGAAGCGGTATGAGTGCACTTGCACAAGTTTTGAAACAAAAAGGTTTTGAGGTTTCGGGTTCTGACAGAAGTTTTGATAATAACAAAGATATTGTTATCAAAAAATCTTTGGAAAATCTCGGTATTAAAATTTTTAAGCAAGACGGTTCCGCTGTTGATAAAAATACCGATTTTCTTTATGTTTCAACCGCCGTTGAAGAAAGTGTGCCGGATGTTAAAAAAGCTCTTGAATTGGGTATTCAAATTAAAAAACGCTCAGACCTTTTAAGTGAACTTTTTCAATCTTATAAATATGGTGTTGCCGTTGGCGGTACATCAGGTAAAACAACTTTAACGGCCATGATAGGCTTTATTTTGGACAAGCTTAATTACAACCCGACTGTTATTAACGGCGGTATTTTAAAAGATTATGAAAAAAATGAGGGTATTGCAAATGTTATATTAAATGACGGTGATATTGCCGTTATAGAGGCAGATGAAAGTGACGGATCCATTGAAAAATATACACCTTATATCGGCGTTGTTAATAATATTTCACTCGATCATAAATCAATTGCAGACTTGCAAAAACTTTTTACGAATTTTATAAACAGGTCTTCTTTCGGGGTTGTTAATGCAGATTGCGAAAACTCAGAAGAACTCTTAAAATTAAAAAATGTTAAAACTTTTTCAATTAAAAATAAAAATGCGGACATTTATTTAAGCGATATTAAACCCCTTCAAAACGGTATTTCTTATAAGCTTAAAGATAAAACTTTTACCTTAAAATTAATCGGACGTTTTAATGTTTTAAATGCCGCGGCGGCTATTTTAACAACATCACTTCTCGGTATTGATGTTTTTGAGGCGGCCGATGTGCTTCAAAGTTTTTCAGGTACGAAAAGACGCCTTGATATAATAGGTGTTAAAAACAATATAACAGTTATTGACGATTTTGCTCATAATCCGGATAAAATTAAAGCCTCTTTAAGCGCTTTAAGAGAATATGACGGCAGGCTTCTTGTTATGTTTCAGCCACACGGCTTTACACCGATGCGTATGATGGGAAAACAAATCATTGAAAATATTTCCAAAATCTTAAATAAAGATGATATCTTATTTATGCCTGAAATTTTTTATGCCGGCGGCAGTGTTAAAAAAGATATATCTTCAAAAGATTTAACAGATTATGCAAAAACGCTCGGTCTAAACGCTTATTTTTTTGATACACGTGATGAAATAAAAGAAAAATTACTTTTCCTTGCTCAAAAAGGTGACAGAATTGTTGTTATGGGTGCACGTGATAACAGTTTAACCGATTTTTGCAAAAGTATTTTAGATAGTATTAAATAATTCAAAAATTTGCGTGATTTTATGAATATTTTCGGTATTTATGCCGTTTATAAGCTTAAAATATTTTAAAACGCCGCTTAAACCTTCTAAATTAAATGCAAGAATAGCTTCAATCGTACATAAATTGATGCCCGGTAAAAATATAAAACAAAATTTATAACCGACTTTTTTTAAATCCGTTTGCTCTGGATGTATTTGTGAAAAAACGGTATCTATATGATATGCCAAAAAATAACCGAGTATAATATGACTGATGAATTTTTGATATATAAAATTCATAAAAATCATAAATATAATGCAAAAAAGAGGAAAAAAGTAAGGTGCAATCGTAATAAGCCAGTTACCATGTCCTAAAAAACCCATTTCACCGCCCGTATCATCTTCATGAATACGTATGTGTTTTATTTTATGAAAAGTTAAAAGTGCAAAAAATACATGTGTAAATTCATGTGCAATAACCTGCATTGATGTTCGAACCGAAACATCCATCATTGTTTTTGAAAATATAAAAAACACAATGCCTACACATAATAAAATATTTTGATTATTTATAAATATAAAATAATTAAAAGCCTCACATAGTGCCGGCAGGCATAAAAACATATATACAGCAACAGGCCATTTAAATAAATTTATGAATTTATCTAAAAAAATAGACATTTATCCTTGAGTCCACAAAGCATTTTTAATATGTTTTTCCAAAAAATCTTCATGTTCTTTTTGTTCTTGTTCATTAA
>JAGCOI010000040.1 GCA_017645485.1 Alphaproteobacteria bacterium
ACCCGTAATTCTGAACACGCGGGCAAACGAACCGTTTGTACACCGAATGGTAATGCCGTCATCCATCAAACTGGCAAACGGCAAAAAGTCCGAAACGCGAGATTCTCTCGGGCTTGGCAAAACAAATCCGCCGAACCGCGTTGCCAGCAAAACGGCAAAAGCCGCCGCCGACACCATACCGATAATGGCAAGTATCACTTCAATACTCGTTAATCCTTGCATAAAAATTGTGGTAAAATCAAAATTAGGGCTCAAATTTATTTCCTCTTTCTTTATATAAATTTTTAGATACTTTGTTGGTTTGTCCGAAAGCCTGAATCATGGTCGACAGATGCGGCTCTTTTGCGCCGGCAATCACAATCGCCAAGTGGCAAGTCACAATAGAAATCACAAACAAAAGCGGGTTAACATCACCCACACCGACAGCCATAAACATCATCGGCACCTGAATACCGGCATTTAAAATGGTCGGCAAAATCGGGCCCCAAAAAAGCTTTGGTGGCTGTGCCACGGCTTTTAATATCATATCCCTCATTTTTTCTGCCTTCCTTTATTCTTCTTTTATTTGAACAGATTTTTCCAAGCCGCAGCAGCATTTTTGGCTCTATCCGCATTTTGATTAACATTCGTTACCTGAGAATGCACCGTTCGGCCCGTCGAAGCACCTTTATTGATATTATCGCCGATACTGCCTATCGTACCGCCGATATTTTCATCGGCTTTTTTATTTTTATCCTTACGGCCTTCTGTAAATTTATTTTGACCTGTCGGATTGTTTTCATAATTTCTGTTAACTTCCGTTCCGATATTACCTAGTGCTATGTTACTCTCAGTATAATTTTTCAAAATATCCATTGCATCGCGCGTGGCTTTACCGTTTGAACCGAATGTATTTGTCGTCACATTCGACATATCGTTCAGTTTATCATACCATGTACCGTCACCTCTTGCAATGTCACCAAGGGCATCTGCACCGGTTTGAGCATTGTTAATCATACTCGCCGCATTACCTACAGCCGCAATACCTGCCGTGGTCACGGCAATGGCATTCTGCGTCGTTTTGGTCAGACTTTGAACCTTTTGCCAGCCTGTTGCTTTACAAATACCGTTTTTATCAAGTTTGCCTTGGCAAGTTTCCGTTGTCTTTTTAACCTTGCCGTTTTCATCCATCACACAAACAGTTCGCATACCTGTTTTCGTATCCCAAGCGCTTTTTGTTGTTGTTGCACCACCTTCTTTCGAAACGGAAGCCGCATTACATCCGGCTTTGGCAAACGCCGCTTTTTCCTGTTCATCTGCGGTAACAGCCGCTTTTTCCTGTTCATCTGCGGTAACAAGCGCACTTTGAATCGTTTTCGGCATTTCAATACCCATCTCTTCAACCTTAATACCTTGCGGTGTATATGCCTTTTGAATATATTCGTCCTTAGCTTGTTTCATTGCAAGCGTTGCCTCATCATTTGCTCCCGGTTCACCCGGTCTTTCCCCCGTGCCGTTCATCACGTCGGCATCAAGTTCGCCTC
>JAGCOI010000041.1 GCA_017645485.1 Alphaproteobacteria bacterium
AAATCCGTTAAAAGCCTTCCGCATATTTTGCACGTAATTATCTATCATTTCGTAAAGTCCTCATAAAAAGCCATCGGTAAAAGTTCTTTTATATTACAAGATTTTTGAACACCTGTCAAATCTGCCAGATGAATATTTGTGTTATCATTTGAAAATTCAAAAATTCTTTGCAAACAAGCACCGCACGGTACAATTAACTCTTTTCCGCCCGATACAATAACAATATCCGAAATTTCATATTCACCGGCCGCAATCATGGCCCCTATGGCAGCCTCTTCGGCACAAGTACCGCACGGATACGATACATTTTCGACATTTGCACCGACATAAATATTGCCTTTTTGAGTTAAAACGGCAGCCCCAACCTTAAAACCGGAATACGGCGCATACGCATTTTCCCGCGCTTGAAGCGCTTTGGTATGCAACATTTTTACATTTGTCATCCGCTTTTGCCTTAAAATTAAAAAAATTAATTGTTTATAAAGATAATATATATTATTCTAACTAAAAATTGGTAAAGATTTTATTGCGTTTCATTGTAGGGGAATTTGAGCCGTGTTTAAAAAAATATTTATCGCACTGATTTTGCTTCTTCTTATAGCATTCGGCGGCGTTTCGTATTATATTTCAACAATAGATTGGAATAACTATAAAAGTAAAATCACAAGTCAGATTGAAGAAATCACCGGTAAAAAAGTGTTAATCGGCGGCAAAATTAATTTAGAATTTTTACCCACACCACATTTAAGCGCATCAAACATTAAAATTTACAACCCCTCAAACGGCGGCTCCGAAGTATTGGCTGAAATTAAAGAAATGGTTACGGATATCAGTCTGTTGCCTCTTATTCACAAACGTTTCGAAATCAATAAGATGAATTTGGTTGATGCTAAAGTCAGCATTGAATTTTTAACAAACGGTCAAACAAACTGGCATTCAAATGTCGGTGGCGAACAGAATTTTAATTTATCCGGTGTTGATATTGCTTTCAACAGTGTCACATTGCAAAACTCCACGGTACACATCTTAAACCCAACCTTAAACCTTGACATTGTCTTAAATAAGCTTAATGCCGATATTTCAGCTCAAAGCTTAAACGGACCTTTCCGTATGGACGGTAATTTTGTTAAAGATAATACACCTGCCGTTTTTGCTCTTTACGTCGGCACTTTATCCGATACTTTTTCCACTTCGCTCAACTTAGTCTTAACCCACCCTGCTTCAGACAGTCAGGCAGCGTTTGACGGCTCGTTAATGTCAAACAACAGCGAAATTCAAGGAAATTTCACGATTGAATCCAAAAAACCGTCCACATTTTTAAACACCATTGCAGGACAAACTTTAATCCCCGAAAAATATAATTACCCGCTTGATGCCTCTGTTGAGTTGATTGTAAACCCCGAACAAGTAAATCTTTCAAGTTTTGTTATCAAATACGGTGATGATTTAGCCGGTGCCGGTCGTGTCAGTATCCCCTTAAAAGCAGATGAAAACAACAAAAAAACCATCGAACTGTCGTTTGAAATGACGGATTTCGATATTATGCCTTTTGTTGCCACCATCAAAGAATACATCAAAAAACTGGATGACAATCAAAAGCCCTATAACATTTCCTTAGATTATGATGTTTTGGCAGATATCACTTCCAGTCGTGCACATTACAACGATGAAATTATTCATGATTTCAAGTTCAGTGCAGACTTAATTGACAATAACTTAAAAATCACAACATTATCCGGTATTTTGCCCGGTGAAACAACTCTTGACGTTCACGGTAAAATTTTTGAACAAGAACGCCAACTTGCTTACGATTTAAATATTCAAGCCATCAGTCAGGATGTTTTAAAATTTTTGGACTTTACCGGTTACAAACCGACCGTTTATGCACAAGGCACCTACAAAA
>JAGCOI010000042.1 GCA_017645485.1 Alphaproteobacteria bacterium
GCGTTTACAGGCTTTACGCGAAGAACGACGCGAGCAAATCAAACAGATCGGCAACGTTCATTTAGAGATAGAGACGGGTGAACTTAAATCCAAAATGGTGATAGAAGCCAAACATATTTATAAATCATTCGGTGAGCATGAAATTGTAAAAGACTTTTCCATTCGCATTATGCGAGGCAACAGACTTGGTGTTGCAGGGCCGAACGGCGCAGGAAAAACAACACTTATTAAATTGCTTACCAAAAAATTAGAACCGGACAGCGGTTTTGTGCGCATGGGAAAAAATTTGACCGAAGCGTATTTTGATCAAAACCGCATCACCTTAAACCCGAAAAAAACATTATGGAAAACCCTTTGCCATGAGGGAGACCATATATGGGTTAGGGGGCATTGGCGCCATGTTGTGGCCTATTTGAAAGACTTTTTATTTAAACCGGAGCAAGCAGAAGCATTGGTTTCTACCCTTTCAGGTGGTGAAAAAAACAGGCTGATGCTTGCGCTTGCCTTGGCTCAAGAATCCAACTTTTTGGTTTTGGATGAACCGACCAATGACTTGGATATGGATACCTTAGAGCTTTTGCAAGAAGTTTTGGATGAATATGAAGGCACGATTTTACTTGTGAGCCATGATCGTGATTTTATGGATAAAGTGGCCACATCCGTTTTGTATATGAAAGGCGACGGTACAATATATGAACATGTCGGTGCCTATACCGAGCTTTTAGAAAAGCTTAAAGCCGTGCGCCCGAAAGAAAATAAAGCAACAACTGCTAAACCGGAAATTAAAAAAGAAAAACAAAATAATATCAATAAGTTATCTTATAAAGATAAAAGATTACTTGAAGTTTTGCCGATTGAAATCACAGCCCTGGAAGAACGTATTTCAGAAATTGAAAAGGAACTTTCAAACGATGTTGATTTATATACAAGAGATCCTAAAAAATTTGATAATCTGACTTCTGAATTGCAAAAAGCAAAAGAAACCAAGGAAGAAAAAGAAAACCTTTGGCTTGAAATTCAGATTAAGGCTGAAGAACTCGGCATATAATATCTTTTTAAATAACACAAAACAAATTCTTGCAAAATCATCAGATACAAATAGCTGTGGTAATGGCAGATAACTGTTTTAACGCCCCAATCAAAAGTTGGGGCGTTTTTTTACCATCTTCTTTTTGTTGTTCTACGGTAGCTTGATTTGCGTTTTGTTTTGGTCAGGGTATCTGCTACACTGTCAAAAATATCACCGCTTTTGTTGTTGACTTTGCTTGCCGTGAATGCACCGATTAGCATGAGCCAAATCATTTTCAAAAATTTCTTTTTTTCTGTTTTGGAAAGCCAATTCCAAACACCCTTAATCCATGAAATCAGGAAAAATTCTTTTTTCTTTTGTGTTTTATTTTCTTTTGTAGGTGTGTCTTGCTGAGGAGCAGGGGATGTCTTTTTCAAAACGGGCTTTATTTCTGCACGATAAGGTTTTAATATTTCATCAATTTCTTCGGTTGAAATATAAGCCCCGTGCACACGAATCAGTTCGCCCGAAGCTGCCAAAAAGAGGGCATCACCGCGACCGACCAAGTCTTCTGCGCCTGTTGTATCCAAAATGGTTTTAGAATCAACACCGGAAGCTGTTTTAAAAGCCATACGTGACGGAAAATTGGCTTTAATAGAGCCGGTTACAACATCAACGGACGGTCGCTGTGTAGCAAGGACCAAATGAATGCCGGCCGCCCGTGCTTTTTGAGCTAAAATCTGAATTTTCTTTTCAACCGTTTTATCCGATAAGACTAAATCGGAAAATTCATCAATAATAGCAACCACATACGGCATACCGCCGACTTTTTCATTATATTCAGCGATATTTTTGGTCAGGCTTTCTTCCAACAATTTATAGCGTTTATTCATTTCATCAGCAAGATAGCCTAAAGCCTCACTTGCATCTTCATTGTCGGTAATAACGGGCATCAGCATATATTTTTGATTGTTATAAACCGAAAATTCAAACTATCGGCGACATTTTGGGTTGTATAATTATAAAATGCCCGATTTCACATGTAAAGTTCCGAAAAAAAGATTTATTTGCCAAAAAATTCTTTGTCAAATTTCAATTCTGTTTTTCTACAAACTCTTTAAGGCGAATATCCGCCAGCGGAAATGAAAATGCCGACAGATGGCTAAAATGCCACCATTCGGTGCGGATGCCTCGGAATCCATGTTTTTCCATTATCTCTTTTAGCAGCGTGCGGTTGGCTATTACCTCGGAGGGAAGATTGAGATTGCTCATATAGGCTTCAAAACCGCAATGGTCGAAATCGGTGCCCATGTCTAAATCTTTGCCGTCGAGGGTGGTGATGGTGAGGTCTACAGCGCCGCCACGGTTGTGTATCGAGCCTTTTGCAGGGTCGGAGAGAAAATTGGGATTGGGTATAATTTTCCACATTGCATATTGAATCGAGTGCGGTCGGTACCCGTCGAAAATCTTGATTTTGTAGCCTTTGTCGATGCACTCTTTGGCAATTTCTATGAGGTCGCGTGCGGGAGCGTAGCGCATATAACAAAAAGGTTCGTCGTAAA
>JAGCOI010000043.1 GCA_017645485.1 Alphaproteobacteria bacterium
CCAACCTCTAATCTATTACATCATTCCCAGGAAGAATTCTCAATGGGAACATAGTTATTAAAGGTGGGAATTTTTTTCAGAAATTTTCTTAATATGAAAAATATGAAAAATTGTGAAAAAACAAGAAGTTATCTAAATTATTCTTGAGCTTTGAAAAAAGCCAATTTGGTGGAAGCGCGCCTCCATCAGCTATACCGACATCGTGAATATGAATCCGAATAGTGAGGAAAACTCCCGGTGTCTTTGATTAATTTAACTATTTAACCCTAAGGAGAAAAGAAAATGGGTAAAAATAAAAAAGAAGTTGTTGAAGAAACAACACAAAACATCATCTATCATTCTCCAGAATACGAAAATAATCTGGATGATAGAAGTTGGATTAACACTGTCACTGATCATATGATTTCTGTTTTGGATGATGAGATAGACACTTATCTTATTAAGATTTTTGATGCAATAGATGAACTAGAAAATCTTTTTATTAAATATAACATGCATTACAGTGATCATGCACTAATGGTAATAAAATGGCATCTAGATCACATATATGCTGATTTTTGTGTCAGACATCATGCATTGTTCCTTAAAAGGGTTTCTAAGGGCTATGTTTACAGACCAACAGAATACTGTGGCGATACAATGTGTAACACAAGGGATGATGTTGAATGAGTGACAATGATTGTGACATCTCTCCTGAGGAAGAGAAGAAGGCCGTTGACTTTCTTGTCCGCTTTGGAGCGACAATCGTTCGCATAGAGGAAGGGACGCCCCTTCCTCAGCCAGCGAATGATAATGATCAGGAAACCGGAGGGTTTGATGATGCCGCATAATGCAATTTGCGATACCATCTCCCTCTGGCTGAGGGCTAACTGTTTTTACGTTACCCATCCTGAGTTGTTCTCACCTCATGCAAATGACGTGCTTTTACATCAACACGAGCTGCATAGGAAGGCTGTGCAAAATATGTCGTCGCAGGATAAGGCATATAATCGGTATAAACCGAAGCTGACACTTGCGACGCGGTTTTGCAACAACAAGGTTGAAGCAGGGCTCTATATAGAGCTCTCGCTTCCCAAACTTCTTTACGGCGAAAATTTGCATGAAGTGACGGACAGTGATTTTTCCCAAATTATTACTTCGTTGCAGCAAATTCTTGCTGTAATGGGGGTGGATGTGACTGAAGATGTTCTGAAAGGTGCTGAAGTCAATCGCATTCACTACGGCAAAAATATTCTGCTGAAAAAAGGCATCTGGTGTGATTTTATCATGAAGGATATTGAGAAGGCTAAAGTCAGCAAAATTTATGATAGCGGTCACACTGATTACCGGAATGACGGACATTGTATCCGATTTCATACCAAATACCACGAGTTCGCGATTTACGATAAAATCAAGGACTTAAAACAGCAGAATAAATCGCCAAGCAGGTCGCTTGAAGATGAGGTTCACCGCATATACCAATGCATTGATTTTGATGCCATCGGCAATATGCAGGTGTTTCGAATTGAAACGCGGCTCAACTCTGTTAAGGCTATACGCGGAGCAATCAAACGTGCCGGAATGATTATTTCGTCCTGCACTTTTGAAGAGCTTTTCAACAGCCTTATCGCTAAAGCTCTTAATCTCAACAATTGGCGGACAATACTGCAAGCAATGCAACCCTTGGCTTGTTTACAAGATGATCTTGTAACAATGTGGATGCGTTTATCTTCAAAATACAAACCGCTCAAATGCTTACAGATTTTGGGTTTACGCAACTTAATGGAAGTCGTCGGGTGCCGGTTTATAACCGAGCACCTGAAAGACGCCCCAACCGCAATTAATTTGTTTCGCGAGCTGAAAAGCTTTAAGCCGCAATTCAGCTACAAAGAACAGCTTTATGATGACATTACCAAAGCTATTGCCGAGAATAATGTCATCGTATTACCGGATCTGACCTGCCATAAATCAGAGGCAATCATAAGCGAAGATTTATACGCAGATTTAGACGAGGAAAAACAAGAATCGGTTCAAAAGTTTCAAAGCTGGACAGATTTAGATGTTCAGCAGAGAAAACAGTTGAACTACAGCAATAAAAATTTTATTAACAATATTTAATGGAGATATCACCATGACGAAAAGAACATATAATATTTATAAACCGGCTGAAAAAGCCATAATTTTAACGAGAGTTTCTACCAAAGATCAAGAAGAGGAAGGGTATTCTCTTGATGCTCAGCTTGATCGTTTGCGCAACTACTGTAACAAAAGAGGACTTGAGATTATTAAGGAATTTACGATAGTCGAAAGTTCCACAAGAGGAGGCAGAAAAGAATTTCATAAAATGATGGACTTTGTGGAAGCACAAAAGGAATGTATTGCAATCGTTGCTGACAAAGTGGACAGGTTGCAAAGAAGCTTCAATGAATTCCCGATGCTTAATCAGCTCAGGCGCGCAGGTAGAATTGAGTTGCATTTCAATACCGAAAATCAGGTGTTGACGCGCAACTCAGACAGCTCGCAAATTATGTCACACGAGGCATTTATCCTGATGGCTGAGAGTTATACAAATAACATTTCAGACAATGTTCGACGCAGTTTTGATAAGATGGTTGCTGAGGGTAAATACCCTCATGCAGCCCCCGTCGGATATATAAATTCAACTGACGGATTAAAGGAAAAAACAATTGTTGAAGATCCTGAAATGGGAGCGATTGTTCGCAAACTTTTTCAAGAGTTCGCAACCGGAATTTATACTTTAGCGGACATTGTCAGAAAAGCCAACGAGTGGGGATTTCATACACAAACCGGTATTAGGGCTCACACTCAAACAGTGCGTAACACTTTAACAAATCCTTTTTACTATGGGTTCATGAAATATCACGATGAATATTATCCGCATAGCTATCCGAGGTTGACGGATAAGGAAACATTCGATAAGTGTCAAAAGGTGTTGGGTCTCAGGCTCAACACCAAAAAACGCAAAAATGAAGACGTATACAGGGGCATCGTAAGATGCTCCTTTTGCGATGGATTAATGACGCCGGATTTTAAGGGCAAGCGACGACAGCATCGTTATCTGTTTTGCCCTCACTGTAAGGACTCATATGTAAACGAGAAGGTACTTGACGCGGAAGTTGAGAATGTCTTGCGTAGGATAGCTAAAATCGAGCCTAAGTGGTATGAAAAAGCACTTAAGGGAATAGAGAAAGAATTGAAGAAAGATCATGAGCTTGATATAAAGCAGAGAGCAAGTTTGTTAAGCAGATTGTCAAAGATTGAGAATATGGAATTTAAGCTTGTCGATTTGGCTATTGGCGACGAGGAGGAAGGCAAGAAGGGTATTACTATGGATTTATTTAATAAAAAATTAGAAGAATTATTAAAACAAAAAGAAAAAATCAACAAAGAATTAAGCAACTATGGCGGTCTTGCTCATAAGAGCTTAATCAGCCTGAAAGACTTAGTATTGTTGATGTCTAGGCTGCCTGAAATTTATCAGAGTTCGAATTTGGATGAAAAACGCAAGATTTTAAAATTGATTTTTTCGAACATGCGCATGAAGAGAAAAAATCCTTTATTTTCAATAAGAAAGCCCCTTGAGATTGTCCTCTCAGGGGGCTTTAATCAATTTTGGCTGGGGCGGCAGGATTCGAACCTACGAATGTCGGCACCAAAAGCCGATGCCTTACCACTTGGCGACGCCCCAATATCTTTTGGTAACGATATACTTAAATGAAAATTTTACGAAATGCAAGCTTTTTTTTATTTTTTTTGTAATAAATTATCTCGATATAAAAAAACAAACCGCTAACTTGGTTAACGGTTCGTCTTTTTTAATTATCTGTAGCGTGATATTACCACGGATCATTATATTTCAATTGAGGATCGTTCAAGCGTTTAATATAAGATTCGTTGGTTGTTGAAGAACCTTGGCCGTCAACAGTGCCGCCGCTCTTTCTATATAAATCGTTTCTGAAATTACGCAATTGGTCATATTGGTCAACATAAGACGGATTATTTCCTGAGTTGAAAATATTTGTTCTGTCAAAGTAGCAATAAACCGTAGCGTAAGCTTCCATAGACATGGTACGTACCGGGAAGATGTTCCAATATACCGAGGTTGTCGATAAGGTATCTTCCGCATTCGATACGGCCGATGAAGATTGCCCCGAAGTGCCTTTAAGCGTTTCAATCACCTCGGAATATAAGCTGTATGGATAAATAAAGCCCATAACCGTTGCCCAACCCTTAAAGTCTGTGCACGTGCCGTTTGCGGCAAATGACTGATTGCAAGGTGTTGATGCATAAGCAATGGTCTTTGTTTTTAACCAAGTGCTCTGTTGGAAATAAAGCGGTTTCGGCGTGTTGCCTGCAGAATATGTAGCACTATGCCCATCCGGAACTTGCGTGTCAGGTGCCATACCAAGATAGTATAAGTGCAGATTTTCCGTACTGCCTTGATTACCTCTTTGCAAAAGAGCATCTTGTACGCTCGGGGTAACAACTCTGTTTTCATCTTCCATGAAATACTGATGTGATGAATCTGATCTGTTACCTTTTAATTTTTTGACCTGTTGATTTTCTTGAACATAGTAACGACCATCATTGTTGATAACCATATCACCCGTTTGTGCCATCTGGAAACTTGCCGGCATTAAGGTAATAACCTTGGCATGTCCCGGAGGACAAATCGGTGCAGGAATCATACCCAAGAACGGAGATGCCCAACCGTTTGCGGGGGCTTCGCCGACACCTTGTGCAGATAATTGTCCGTTACCGCCGACTTCAACGTGCAAATTGTTAAAGTTAACACCATCTTCATAAGTGTTGTTCACGATATATATACCTTTGTTGATAAAGTCAGGTAAAATATCACTTAAACGAGCACCGCCGCGTGTGGTTAACTTAATATCGTGCATGACAGAAGTGTAAGCCGGGTTAACCATATAACGGTCAAAGGCATTCGCAGCTTCATACTTTGACGAATTTGCAAATTGCGGTCTGATAACCGTGTTCGTTTCGGTCAGGTTATTGGCCACCAATCTGGAAGCTTCAATATAACCGACACCTTCATCCGCATCGTAAGAATTGGCTGTTGTCGGTGAACTTTCCAATTCAATGGCGCCACGACGCACATAAACACTGGCTTCACTAACGGCTGAACCGTCTTCATTAACATTGCCGCTTTCGGCATTAACTTCAAAAATGCGGTTGTTCACATTGTCTTCAGAATTAGCTTCTTTAACGGTACTTGCCCAAATACCAAACTTTGTCGGGTCGATTTCGGCAACGGCATCACCTCTTAATTGTGAACCGTTTTCGCCGGATACAACACGTAAGAGTTGTTTGTTTCCTTTTTGTACCGCAAAATCATCAACATTGTTTGTAATTGATGAGGCGGTTCTGTTGGTGCCGCCTTCACCGGGGGTCACTTGGAAAGCTAAATTGTTACCGTCACTGCTGAAGATTTTGACATTACCGGCTTGCATTTGAATGCTGTTGCCCTGCGGATTCGGATACCCGGCTTGCGCTTCGGTAGGCGAACCGTTAAGAGAAATGGCACCGCGTTGCAATTCAATGTTTCCATTAAGCATTGTTGTTGAAAGCTGTGTTTGTTCAACACCCTGTAATGTGGCAACCCTGTCACCGATGTGCATACTGCCGCGGGTTACATCCGTGCCTTGTGAATCTTTTAAGTAAGGGCCGTAAATCGTTGCCTCTCCGCTTAAAATTTTCATTCTTTCAACACCGTTCAGTTCTTTAACAACCACACCGTCTTGATCAACATTTAACCAACGTGCATATTTACCGTCAGCATCTTTGGTATAGTTTTTGCCGCCGGCCGTAAATGACAGAGCATCCATATTACGCACGTTTGTTTCCTCTGCCTCAAGCTTTCCGGCAATAAAAGTGTTGCCTTGAACATTCAATTTCATATTTTCGCTCAAATCTTCTATTTGAGGCTGTACTTCGCCTTCACCAATTTTGGTTGAACCTTTGATGTCAACGGTATCTGTTGCAACTTTCATGCTTGAGCCGTTACCCTCTAAGTCATTTGTTACAACTAAATTACCTTTTTGAATGTTGACAGTGTATTTATCGGCAGTCATCACATCACCCGTCGGTCCGACCGTTAAAGTAGAGTCTAAGTCATTTGCAAGTGATGTGTTGCCTGAGGTTTCAAAAGTATTGTCAACAATCGTTGCTACGTTAAAAGTCGCCGTAGGCTCCGGATTGTCGTCTGATTTGGCAATATAGAAGTCATTTTCAGGACCTTGCGTTACATTGACCGAAAAATGATCTTTTGTTGCTTTAAGTAAACTGTTTGCAAAATTTAATTCCGGATTTTTTTCTGCATTCGGCGAAACGGAAAATGAGCTTCCTAAGGCATATAAACTGCCTTGAATAAAGGCCGATCCCTCTCTGCCGTCATGCGCACGTAACACAAAATCGGAAGATTCTTGGTCTGTGCTGCCATCCGTTCTGATATCACCGATAATGAGTTGGTCAACACCCAAAATTTTGCTGTACGGAATATCGCCTTTGCCTTCCATAATGTCAGGTACGCCGCCCATATATAAATCCGTCATCATCGTGTTTCGCCACTGCTCATTTTCCGTTGAAGTGCGTTGCAGATATTTAGAGTTTTCAAAGGCGGCACGACTGGCTTCATTGATAATTTCGGATGATGCCGCAACAAGAGAACCGCGTTCAGGCATATGATTGCTTCCGAGCATGTTTTGTAAGTCATTATTGCTTAAGCTCCATACACCGCCAACACCTTTGGCAACGATTTGTTTGTTGTTGTCTTGTGTAACATAACCGCCGTTTGCACCAATCATGGAAGCAATTTGAGAAGCACGATAGTCATTCACATCACCGTTTTTAGGCAAAACAACAAAGGAAGTTAATGCGGTTGTATCAGCCTGACGTTTCACGACAATCGTCGGCGCATCAAAGTTTTTTAACGCACCGAAATTATAACCGTACGGTAAATATGATTTTAAGTCATCTTGGCTGATTGTTAAAGAAGATGATGCATTTTCCCCTAACTGTTCAAGAAGAGATTGATAATTTGTAAGCGTGTAGTTATCAACGGCTTTCGTTAATGTTCTGACCTGAGAAGCCGTATTAATATCTTGCAATTCCGTTGTTCGTTCGGCAGATTTTTTGTAAAGTGTCGGCGTAACGAGCGAAATTAAAGTCAGCATTGCCAAAGCCTCAATCATCATACTGCCGGCTTGGTTAGCTTTCTTTAAGAGTGTGTTATGTTTTTTCATCTTACTCCTCCTCTCTGTTATTAACTTTGTTAATTGCTATTAAACAAGGGTTTGAAATATTGTTTGTTTGTAG
>JAGCOI010000044.1 GCA_017645485.1 Alphaproteobacteria bacterium
ATTGAAAAAGCACTGACCTGAACACCGAGCAAACGGGCAATTAAAAAATGCCCGAATTCATGCACAAAAACAAGTATGGATAAAAGAACGATAAAAGGTATAATATAATATATTAAATTAACAAACCACATTCCTTTATCATCCTAAAAAATATACGCAAACAAAAAATACACGAAAGGTGCGGCAAAAATAAGCCCGTCGATACGATCAAAAACACCGCCGTGCCCCGGAATCAGATTAGATGAATCTTTTAAGTTTAAATGACGCTTAATTGAAGACTCTATCAAATCACCGATTTGAGAAACGGCCGCAATCAAGCCGGCAAAAATAGCATATGTAATTTCGGCACGTGCATTCAAGACCATACCCGTCGATGACCTCAAAACGTAAAAATAAAATTCACTGACGGCAACCGCCAAAACAATACCGCCGATAAGGCCTGACCATGTTTTATTCGGGCTGATGGAAGGTGCCAATTTCGGTCCTTTAAGATTTGTACCCACAATATATGCGCCCACATCCATAGACCATACACTCAGCAAAAACCAAAGCGTTAAATAAAAATTATACGGCGCATACGGCGTAATATCATGATAAAGCCACATCATCGAAGCAATACCTACCGAAATATAAGGCACACCGAGCGTTAATAAAAACATGTGTTTTTCTTTGCGTGCTTTTAAATAAACAAACAATGTTGAAAAAACAATCGTCAATACAATTGCCTGAGATTCATACAAAAAGACTGATGTTGCCAAAGACAACACATATGCCCCGAAATAGACCATCGGTTTTGAAGACGGCACCATCGTTGCCCATTCAAACGCAAGCAAAACACCCACCGTCAAGGTTAAAACATCAACATACGGATACCCGCTCCACAATGCCCCTATCACAATCGGCAACATCACAAGCGTCGTTAAAATGCGTTTTTGTAAACTGCTCATTTTTTTTGTTTCATTCTTCTTCGATTTTACCATATCTTCTTTTCCTCGTTTGGTATGTTTCCATAATTTGTTTCAGTTCCGTTGCCGTAAAATCGGGCCACAGCGTCGGTGTAAAGAAAAACTCGGCATACGCCAATTGCCAAAGCAAATAGTTGCTGAGCCTTTGCTCTCCGCTTGTTCTGATTAAAATATCCGGATCCGGAATATCTTTTGTATAAAGCGCATCTGAAATTGTTTTTTCATCAACATCTTCGGGACTAATCTCGCCTTTTTTAATTTTCATACCGAGTGCACGCACCCCGTGCACAATTTCGGCACGCGAGCCATAACTTAAAGCAATAACAAGCGTTGCCGCCGTATTGTTTTTCGTTAAATTTTCAAGTTCGTTCATTTTCGAAACGATGTCATCTGCAAGCATGTCGCGCTCACCGATAAAACGAATACGAATATTTTCCTTATCAAGCTTTTCAAAATCTCGCGATAAATATTGTCGCAACAAATTCATCAACGCATTAACCTCACTTTGCGGACGCTTCCAGTTTTCGGTTGAAAAAGCATATATCGTTAAATATTTTACCCCGATATTTTTGGCGGCCTTGGCAATATCCATCACAACCTCGGCCCCTTTCTTATGTCCGGCCGTACGCGGCAGATTACGTTTTACGGCCCAACGTCCGTTGCCGTCCATGATAATAGCGATATGTTCCAAAGCGTTTGCCATATAAATTTCTACACCTGCATAATGTCTTTTTCTTTTAAGGCAAACATTTCATCAACTTTTTTAACCGCATCATCGGTCAATTTTTGAATATCATTTTCAGCCTTTTTCTCTTCATCTTCAGAAATGAGATTATCTTTCTTAAGTTTTTTAACTTCATCTAAACTGTCGCGACGAATATTGCGCAAAGCAACTTTGTTTTGTTCGGCATATTTGCCCGCAATCTTAGACAATTCTTTACGACGTTCTTCGCTCAACGGCGGCACCGGAATACGAATAAGCGTACCGTCAACGGCCGGATTTAATCCCAAATCGCTTTCTCTTAAAGCCTTCTCCACATTTTTAACAAGTGATTTATCCCAAATGCTCACACTGATTGTTCTTGCATCCGGTGTCGAAACGGTACCGACTTGCGCAATCGGCGAAAACGAACCGTACGCTTCAATCATAATACCGTCAAGCAAACCGGCATGTGCTCTGCCCGCGCGCAAAGAGCCGAAATCCGCCTTAAGCGATTCCAATGTTTTTTCCATACGTATCGAAGCATCTTCTTTTATTTGTTTTACGTCAGACATATTTTTCCTTTCTTAATTTTGAATAATCGTCAATTTTCCTTCACCGCAAACGGCATTTACGAAAGCGTCCTTGTTTTGAATCTTAAAAACAACAACCGGAACCGAGCTTTCTTTGGCAAGTGTTACGGCAGTTAAATCCATCACGCGCAGATTTTTATTTAACACTTCGTCATAACAAACTTTTTCATAACGCACCGCATCAGGATTTGTTTTCGGATCGGCGCTGTACACACCGTCAACCTGCGTACCTTTTAACAAGGCATCACACTTCATTTCACAGGCACGCAATGCGGCGGCCGTATCCGTCGTAAAATAAGGGTTGCCCGTACCGCCCGCAAAAATAATAACACGTTTACGTGCAAGATGTTTAAGTGCTCTGCGATACATATAAGGTTCGCACACCTGCGGCACATTCAATCCGGACATCACACGCACCGAAACGCCGACTTTTTCCAAAGCATCTTGCAAATAAAGCGCATTCATAACCGTACCGAGCATACCGACCTGATCGGCAACACTGCGGTTAATACCGAACGATGCCTCTTTTGCGCCCCGAAAAATATTGCCGCCGCCCACAACAATACATACCTCAACGCCCATATCATATACGTTTTTAATATCATTTGCCATTTTTTGCAGCACTTCCGGCGCCATACCGAAAGCTTTTTCGCCCATCAGAGCCTCGCCCGAAATTTTAATCAAAACGCGCTTATATAAAGGTTGCATGCTTTTTTTTCCTTTATTGTTGATGGCTTAATATGACAGATTTTCAGGCGATTGTCATCATATTTCTTAAACCTCTTCACAGTTTTTATTCAAAAAAAATATACTTGCTATCTTTGCAAAAATAAATATAAATAGGAGAAGATAAAGTGGGGTTTTCATGAAATTCTTGTTTACTGCAGATTTGCATGGTAATGAATTACAATATAAAAAAATATTTGACCATTTAAATAATGAAAACTTTGATTTGATCATATTGGGCGGTGATTTATCCCCGAAATCAAAAGATAAAAGAAACCCGACAGAACAAAAAAATTTTTTCAAACAAATCTTTTTTGAACATACAAAAAGCGCCAAGGTTCCTACATTTCTGATTTTGGGAAATGATGACTACCGCCAAAATTTATTCTTTTTAAAAGAACATGAAAAACAAAATAATTTTCAACTCATTGACGAACCTCAGAAAATTGAAAAGTATACCTTTGTCGGTTATTCTTATGTCCCATACACCCCCTTTGTTTGGAAAGATTGGGAACGGCGTGATTTAGCAACAGATAAACAGCAAAATTTGAGAGAAGATGTTTTAAAAATCGGTAAAATAGATTTTGATAAACCATACAATATTTTAGAAGATTTTTCAAAGCACAGCATTGAAGAAGATTTGAATACTTTATGTCAAAATATTAATACGCAACAGTTGATATTAATTACGCACACACCGCCGATTAATACGGTTTGCGATTTAACGAAAGATAAAAACGGTCAATTAAGGCATATCGGCAGTCAGGCCGTACGTTCGTTTATTGAAGCAAAACAGCCTCTTTTAACTTTGCATGGTCATATTCATGACAGCGTCATTAATTCAAAGCAATATATGTGCAATATCGGCCGTACAATTACGGCAACCGTGGGCAACGACCATTTAACAAACGAAGTATTTGCGCTTGAAGTCACATTAAGCAACACCATCAATATCAAAAGGATAAAGATATAACAGCACAATAACACTAAAAAAGTTGAGCAAAAACATCAAAATCCAAAAAAATAAAAACAAACCTTTTTTCTTAATTTTTTAATTGTTTTTTTAGCTTCCCTACGATATACTGATTTGCAAGGCGATAGTTTTTATCGCCTGCACCGCTAAGGTGCGGGGTTTTCAACGACCCTCATAACACTGGCAGTGGATATCTGCCAAACAATAAATATATCCCCGACTCATCGGTCGGGGAGCTTACGGTGTATGTTCAAGGTTTGCCTAAAGGCCGTAAGAGTCATTGTGTTATGTGATTGTTGAACTCCCTGACCGCCTCCAAAGGTGGTTTTTTTTATTTTAAGGGGGTAAAAATGGGGAAAATTTGCACATTTTTCGGCAGGCGGGATGTCTGGATTAAAGAACGCGATGAAGATTTAAAACAAAAAATAAAAACAACCGTTATCACACTCATTGAAAATGAAGGTGTAGACACATTTTATGTCGGCGGACACGGCCGGTTCGATTTTTTGGCAGGCGAAGTAACGCGTGCATTAAAGCAACAATATCCGTTTATTCAAACATGGCTGATTATGGCTTACGGCTCGCAGCTTCACCAAAAACGACTCACACCGTTTGATGTTTTTCTTTTTCCGAAACAAGCCGAATGTTGCAAAAAATTATATGCCATACCGGCACGCAATCAATACATGGCCTCTCACGCCGATTTCATCATAGCTTATGTTGACTCATACGGCGGTGCTTACAAAGCCGTGAAATATGCCTTAAAAAAAGAAAAAAACGTTATCAATCTCGGCTCGTGGGATTTAATTGAAGATTTACCCTAAACCGATTGTTCTTTTGTTTTCAAAAACTTAACGCACGGAAAATCTTCAGCGGTTTTGTTCAAATGCCACGCATTGCGTGCCAGAAAAACCTCATCACCGTTATAATCGGTTGCCATATTAAGCTTGTTTGCTTCCAAAAATTTATCAAAGCCTGCTTTGTCGTCCGATTTAACCCAACGCGCCGTAAAATATTGTGTCGGCTCAAAAATAACGGGAATATTAAATTCCGTTCGAATACGATCAGCCATTACCTCAAATTGCAAAGCACCGACCACACCGACAATCCACTCCGAGCCCACATTCGGCTTAAAAATGCTGGCACCGCCTTCTTCCGCAATTTGATTTAACGCATTGGCCAAATGTTTTGATTTAAGCGGATCTGTCGCCCGAACCGATTTTAAAAGTTCCGGTGCAAACGAGGGAATACCCGTAAAATGCAAATTTTCCCCCTCGGTTAACGTATCCCCGATACGTAAATTACCATGGTTCGGAATACCGATAATATCACCGGCATAAGCATCTTCCGCAAGTTCGCGTTCCTGTGCCAAAAACATCACGGGTGTCGGCACCTTAATTTCTTTACCTGTTCTGATTTGTTTTAAGGCCATACCGCGCTTAAAATGCCCGGAACAAATACGCATAAAAGCAATGCGGTCGCGATGCTTCGGGTCCATATTGGCCTGAATCTTAAACACAAATCCGGTTACTTTTGCCTCATCTGCCTTCACTTCACGTTCCGATGCTTTTTGCGGACGCGGTAAAGGGGCAATATTAACAAGCCCGTTTAAAACTTCCCTCACCCCGAAATTATTGATGGCACTGCCGAAAAATACAGGGGTTAAAGCACCGGCAAGATACAAATCCAAATCAAATTGCGGACACAGCTCTTTAACCATTTCAACATCTTCTCTAAGTTTTTTAACGGCATGTGCAGGCAATAATTCATCAAGTTTTTCATCTGTCAGCCCGTGGCAGGTTTCAATGGTCGCATTAATTTGCGACTTATCGCCTGTTTTATTCATTAAAATCAGTCTGTCGCCCAAAATATCATAACAACCCAAAAAATCTTTACCGCTGCCTATCGGCCAACTGGCGGGCGTCACATCCAACGCAAGCGTTTTTTCAATATCATCAAGCAACACAAACGGATCCAAACCTTCACGGTCAAGCTTGTTTATAAAGGTTAAAATCGGAATATTGCGAAGCCTGCAAACTTCAAAAAGTTTTTTGGTCTGTGTTTCAATACCTTTGGCCGAATCCAAAACCATCACGGCCGAATCAACCGCCGTCAACACACGATATGTATCTTCCGAAAAGTCTTCGTGTCCCGGCGTATCCAACAAATTAAAAGCAATGTTTTCATAGTCAAAAGACATCACTGATGAAGCAACGGAAATACCGCGTTCCTGTTCCACCTTCATCCAGTCCGAATGCGCGCGCCTGTTTTCACCGCGTGCCTTTACGGCACCGGCCGCATTAATCGCACCGCCGAAAAGCAACAATTTTTCGGTTAAGGTTGTTTTACCCGCATCAGGGTGCGAAATAATTGCAAAAGTTTTGCGAGGCATCATATTTTGTAACATTGTCTTTTTCCATACTGCTGTATTGCCGAATTTCGGGCATATTACAAAACTAAAATAAAATATGCAACACTTTTATTTTAATAACAGATATGTTCACTAATCAACGGGCGAAATGTGCCAAATGTTTTTCGCATATTCGCTCACGGCTCTGTCAGATGAAAAATAGCCTATACGCGCCACATTCAACAACGCTTTTTCAAACCATTTTTGCTTGTTCATATAGTCGTTTTGAGCCTGATGAACAGTTTTGTTAAAGTCTTCCAAATCTGCCAAAATAAAGTAATAATCTCTGTTGAGCAGATTTTCAAAAATCGGCTTAAACAACAAAGCATGGTCTTTTTGGCAGAACATATTCGAATTTAAGGCATTTAAAATGCGTTTTATATATTCCGACTTTTCATAAATCGCCCGCGGATTATATGTCGGACGCATGGCTCTTATTTGTTCGTCTTTTAAGCCGAACAAATAAAAGTTTTCATCACCGACCTGTTCTCTTATTTCAATATTTGCACCGTCATAAGTGCCTATTGTTAACGCACCGTTTAACGCAAATTTCATATTACCCGTTCCCGAAGCCTCAAAACCGGCGGTCGAAACTTGCAGACTGATGTCTGCCGCAGGCATTAATTTTTCGGCAAGTGAGACTTTATAATCAGGCATAAAGATAACCTTTAACGCCCCCGATACGCGCGGATCATGGTTAATCACATCGGCAACATTATTGATTAACTTAATAATCAGTTTTGCATAAGCATACGACGGTGCGGCCTTACCCGCAAAAATATATGTTTTTGCAACTTCGGGATGCACATTATCATTAATAATCGAAAGATAATCACCGATAACCTGTAAAATCGTTAAAAGTTGACGTTTATATTCGTGAATACGTTTGGCATGCACAATATAAATGCTCTTTGCATCAACGATTTCACTTGTTGTTTTGAAAATTTCAAAAGCCAACGCTTCTTTATTCTTCTTTTTAATACCGGCAAACATTTCTATAAAATCTTTGTCCTTAACATAAGGCTCAAGTTTTCTGAGCTCATCTAAATCCACAATCCAATCGGCACCTATTTTCGATGAAATCAATTCCGATAACGACGTATTGGCATGAAGCAACCATCGCCTCGGCGTAATACCGTTTGTAATATTGATAAATTTTTCGGGATAGAGTTCATAAAATTCCGGCACCAAAGAAGTCTTAATCAGTTCGGTGTGCAATTTGGCCACACCGTTAACCGAAAACGAAGCAACAATTGAAAGATTGGCCATACGAATAACCTGATCATCACCTTCACCGGCAACAATACTGACTTTATCAAGTTTTTCTTTGTTTTCACCGAATTTTTCACGCGCAAACACCATAAAACGACGGTTAATCTCATATATAATCTGCAAATGGCGCGGTAACATTCTGCCCAATATACGTGAAGGCCATTTTTCGAGTGCTTCGGGAAGCAATGTGTGGTTTGTATAAGCAAAAATTTTGGTTGTTACCTTCCATGCATCGTCCCATTCCAAACCGTATTGATCCATCAACAATCTCATCATTTCCGCAATGGCAAGCGCAGGGTGGGTATCATTAAGCTGAATACAAACAAAATCCGGCATTTTATGAAAATCGTTACTTTTTTCCAAAAA
>JAGCOI010000045.1 GCA_017645485.1 Alphaproteobacteria bacterium
AACGGCAAATGCGCAAATGTCGGCACAACACCGCCGATAGCTTCAAACATTTGTATTTGAGAGGCGGTATTGGTTACATGATCTTCTCCGCGTAAAATATGCGTAATACCAAAATCAACATCATCGATAACCGACGGCAAATGATATAAATACGAACCGTCTTCGCGTATAATAATCGGATCGCTTAAATTTGCCGCATCATATTTAACTTCACCCCGAACTGCATCTGTCCATTTAATTTCACCGGCATTTAATTTAAAACGATAATGCGGTTTACGTCCTTGCTTTTCAAAATCTTCTATATCTTCTTTCGTATAGCTTAACGCCTGCCTGTCATAGATAGGCGGCACACCTTTTGCCAATGCATGTTTTCTTTTAAATTCCAATTCTTCAGGCGTTTCATAGCATGCATATATACGCCCGTCTTTCATTAATTGTTCCGTAACTTCTTTATAGCGTTCAAAACGCGCCGATTGTCTTGCCTCGGATGACCATACAAGTCCGAGCCATTGTAAGCTTTCACGCATGGAATCTTCATATTCTTTTTTTGAACGTGCAAAATCCGTATCATCAATACGAAGCATAAACTCACCGCCCATTTTTTTTGCCCACAACCAATTAAATAAGGCCGTTCTTGTATTTCCTATATGCATATGTCCTGTCGGCGACGGTGCAAATCTCACTTTTACATTTGTCATTTTTATAACTGTCCTTTAGAATTTAATCGCCATCATTATATGAATTTTGCTTGCAGATTCAACAAAAAAATACATTATCAAGCGTTTAAATATCCGTTTTTATTGTTCTTTTATCATTTAATTTTTGTTTCAAATATCAAGAAAAACTCTTGCTTTATTGTGTAATTTATATATTATGCTGTGGAGTTTAATAAAGATTTTTCGAGGGATTAAATGAAAAAGTCTGTTATATTTTCATTAGTTTTTTCTTGCAGCATATGCGCCCAAGCTCATGCAGCTTCTATTTTTGATGCTATGTCCGACGCTTATTTACATAATCCGACTCTTCAAGGTCAACGTGCTTATTTACGTGCCGTTGATGAAAATGTTGCTATTGCAAAATCAGGTTATCGCCCGAACATTTCCTTAAACGGAAGTTATTCCGATTCGCATATCCATAATGATATGCAACCAGTTAATGATGGCTATACAAAAGCGATGTCAGCGGTTTTAAGTCAACCCATTTTCAATGGTTTTTCCACATATCATTCTGTTAAAGCGGCCGATAAAGCCGTTGAAGCGGAACAAAGCAATTTATATAGTGTTGAACAAGATATTCTGCTTGCCGCCGGAACAGCTTATTTAGATGTTTTGAAAGATGAATCCATTGTCGAATTACAAAAAAACAATGAACATCTTTTAAAAAAACGTTTAGATGAAACGCGTGAGCGTTTTAATGTCGGTGAAGTAACGCGTACAGATGTTTCACAAGCTGAAGCACGCCACAGTGCCGCTATTTCGGATCGTATTGCCGCCGAAGGTAATTTAGCCGCATCGAAGGCTGTTTATACACAAATCGTCGGCACCTCACCCGATAATTTGGAAGAACCGAAAAATTTATCCGAAATGTTTCCGAAAAATCAAGATGATGCCTTAAAATATGCTTATCAACATAACTATGGCTTGAAGGCTGCCAAAAGTGCTTTAGAATCTTCTGATTACAGCGTTTCAGCAAACAACGGCGCTTTATTGCCTCAAGTATCTTTTGATGCCAAAGCTGCTCGCAGTAAAACAGAATCAAGATTTACAAAAGATCCTGAAACGAACAGCTTTGAATGGGCTGTCAAATTGAATGTACCGCTCTATCAATCAGGCGAAACGCGCGCTAAAATCCGCCAAAGCAAATACAAAAAATGGCAGGCTCAAGAAAAGGTTTTAGAAGCGGAACGTAATATGATTTCAACGGTCACTTCAAGCTATGAATATATGATTGCAAATGAATCACGTCTGAAATCAGTTCAAGATCAAATCAAAGCTTATGCCATTGCACTTGATGGCGTACAACAGGAAGAAGCTTTAGGCAATCGTACCGTTCTTGATGTTTTAGATGCATACCAAGCACTTTTAAACTCTAATGTTGAAGAAGTACAAGCTCGGCGCAATTACTATGTTTCCGGCATGGCTTTACTCGTATCTATGGGGCAACTGACCGCAAAAGACTTAAACTTAAACGCCAAGCTTTATGATGCTGAAAAACATTCAAAAGACACGCGCAATAAATGGCTCTCGCTTTCTATTGATAAATAAAAGGATATGCTATGTTTCAGGAAGATGAACAAAATCAAGAAGAGATTTCAACGGAAGAAATTTTAGCTTCCATCAGAAACATTTTGCTTGAAAAACAGGAAGCTGAAGCAAACGAAGAAATTTTTGAACTCACAAAAGACATGTTGCAAAAATTGCCTTTCAATCCGGATTTTAATAAAATTGCCGATGATATTTTACAACAATACGCTGCATTATTTGCTTTTGAAAAAAATAAGCAAAACAAAGCGCCATCAGAAAACAGATAACTTTAATAATTAAACAAACAGGAAAAAAAATGTTAGATAAAAATTATAATCCAAACGAATTTGAACAAAGAATTTATCAAGATTGGGAAGAAAGCGGAGATTTTAAGCCCGATATGCGCGCTGATACCGAAGCTTTTTCCATTGTCATTCCGCCACCGAATGTGACGGGTGTTTTGCATATGGGACATGCTTTGGATGACACTTTGCAAGATATTTTGGTTCGTTATCATCGAATGCAGGGTAAAAAAGTTTTATGGCAACCCGGAACAGATCATGCCGGTATCGCCACACAAATGGTTGTTGAACGACAGTTAGCAAAAGAAGGTGTTTCCCGTCACGATTTAGGCAGAGACAAATTTGTTGAAACCGTTTGGAAATGGAAAGAAAAATCAGGCGGTATGATTTGCAAACAGCTTCGCCGTTTGGGCGCATCATGTGATTGGAGCCGCGAACGCTTTACCATGGATGAAGGTTTAAGTCGTGCCGTTGTTAAAATTTTTGTTTCACTTTATAAAGACGGGCTGATTTATAAAGCAAAAAAACTCGTTAACTGGGATCCGAAATTGATGACCGCTGTTTCTGATTTGGAAGTTATTCAAAAAGAAACCACGGGTAAAATGTATTATTACAAATATCCTATCGTCGGAAGTGAAAATGAATTTATTCACATTGCCACAACGCGCCCCGAAACAATGTTTGGTGACACGGCCGTCGCCGTTTCAAAAGATAACGAAAAATTAAAGCATTTAATCGGTAAAAATTGTTATCTGCCTTTAACGGATCGCATCATTCCGATTATTGCCGACGAACATGCCGATCCTGAAAAAGGTACAGGTGCCGTTAAAATTATACCGGCACCCGATTTCAACGATTTTGAGGTCGGAAAACGTCATACTCTTGAGATGATAAACATTTTAAATGCAGATGCAACCTTAAACGAAAACACACCGTTTGCAGGTTTAAGCACCACCGAAGCACGTCAAAAAACCATTGAAGAATTAGATAAGCTCGGTTTGATGGAAAAAATAGAAGACCATCCGATGGTTATTCCTTATGGTGAAAGAACGGGAGCCGTTATTGAACCTTTAATGACGGATCAGTGGTTTGTTGATGCGCCGACACTTGCAAAAGAAGCCATTCGCGTTGTTGAAAACGGTCAAATGCAATTTGTTCCGAAAAACTACGAAAAAACATATTTTGAGTGGATGCGTAACATTCAGCCATGGTGTATTTCCCGTCAACTTTGGTGGGGGCATCAAATGCCGATTTGGTATGCACCGGACGGTACGATTTTCTGCGAAGAAACGCAAGAAGCTGCCTACAGTGCTGCTGAAAAGCACTTCGGTCAAAAAGTAACTTTAACACGTGAAACAGATGTTTTAGATACATGGTTTTCATCGGGGTTATGGGCTTTTTCAACTTTAGGCTGGCCTGATAAAACAGAGTTTTTAGACACTTTTTACCCGACATCTGTTTTGGTTACGGGGTTTGACATTATCTTTTTCTGGGTTGCGCGCATGATGATGATGAGCATGTACGCCATGAAAAAGGTACCATTTAAAAAATGTTATATGCACGGTCTTGTGCGCGATGAGCAAGGGCGCAAGATGAGCAAATCAAAAGGTAACACCGTTGATCCTATGGAAACAATCGAAAAATACGGTGCAGATGCTCTGCGCTTCTTTATGGCAGCCTCGGAAACACAGGGACGCGACATTAACGTTTCCGATTCGCGTATTGCGGGTTATCGAAACTTCGCTACAAAATTATGGAATGCAGCCAGATTTTGCGAAATGAACTCTTGTTTTGCAAAATCTGATTTTAATGTTCAGAATTTAAAAATGGATTTAAA
>JAGCOI010000046.1 GCA_017645485.1 Alphaproteobacteria bacterium
ATTCGCTACGTATTTTAATTACAATGCTTAAATAAAAGGGAGCCTGTTTATTTTCATGGCTCCCTTTTTATTTAAAATCTCAATAAATAAACTTATATCAATATCAAAGGAACGATTATGGCATTAAAACTTTTCGGCACGGACGGCATCAGAGGCGTAGCAAACAAATTTCCGATGACAGGTGAATTTGCTTTTCGCTTAGCACAAGTATTATCAAGGCTCATATGCCAAAACACAAAACGCGTGGCTATTGCCAAAGACACGCGTGTTTCAAGCTATATGCTTGAAGCCGCTTTAACGGCGGGCTTTACCGCCATGGGTGTCGATGTTGTTAAAATGCGTGTTGTGCCGACACCTTTAATCACCTCTCAAATTATGGCTCTTGATGTTGATATGGGCATTATGATTACGGCCTCCCATAATCCTTATCGCGACAACGGCATTAAACTCATTGATCGCTACGGCGATAAATTCAGCGACACGTGGACCGAAAAAGTCGAAGATTTACTCACTTCAGATGAAAAATTCACGCCCGATCCCGAACAAATCGGCAAAGTATATAAAGATAAAATGTCCGTTGCCAATTATATTAACGGCATTTTGGATTTAGCCCCTTCTGCCGATGCCTTAAAAGGGCTTCGAATCGTTGCCGATTGCGCAAACGGCGCTTTTTCAAAAATTCTGCCCGATGTTTTTAAGCACTTGGGCGCCGGTATTATCACCCTTTCAAATCAGGCAGACGGCTATAACATTAATCAAAATTGCGGCTCTCAACACACCGAACATTTAAGCGAAGTGGTTGTCCAAAGCCACGCCCATCTCGGTATTGCCGTTGACGGTGACGGCGACAGATTGATTGTTGTTGACAATAAAGGTAATCGCATAGACGGTGATCAAATCATCGCTTTTCTGGCCACCTATCTTAAAAATCATAACATGCTCGCAAACGATGCCGTTGTTGCAACCATTTGGTCAAACTTGGGTTTGGAAAAATATTTGCATGGTTTAGGCATTAACTTTTATCGCACGCCTGTCGGCGAAAGATACGTTATCGAAAAAATGCGTCAAATGCAAGCCTCATTGGGCGGTGAAGAATCCGGACACATGGTTTTAAGCGACTATGCCAGAACGGGAGATGCTTTAATTGCCGCCATATTCGTCTGTCTTGCCTTTTTAGAAGACGGTCGTCAGTCCTCCGATATTTTCCCGATATTTCAAAAATGTCCCTGCTCTTTATCTTCGGTGCGCTTCCGCAATGCGGATGCCGTTGAACTCGCTTTTTCATCCGAAGACGTACAAAACATCATTGAATCGGCAAAACAAAAAATAGAGAATGCGGGTTCCGTTATTGTACGTAAATCCGGCACGGAACCGGTCATTAAAGTACGCGTTGAAGGTGAAGATGCGCAACTTGTCGATTATCTGGCAAGGCAAATCATCGAAACACTCAAACAACATGCGGATTAAATAAATGCTTAAAGGTTTTTTAGCACTTTTCACCACAGGTCTCATTTTCAAACCGATGATTCTCCTCGGTGGTTTTATCGGCATTTTTTTGTATATCCTGCTTGATGGCGAGACCTTAAAAATTTTATATACCGACTATCATCTTTATCTACTTTTTTTACTTATTGCCTGCCTTTATGCTTATTTTTTCAAAAAAACACTGCAAGACAACAGTTACGCAACCGATTGGAAAGAAACAATCAAAACAATGATTGCCGAGTTTTTCAGACTCGTATTCTCATTTATTATCGGTATGTTACTTGCCTCCTTCTTTGATTTTTCCGATATACAAATCAAACCCGATTCGCAAGATGTAAAATTCTCCGAATATTCGGAAATTGTCGATATGCAAAAACAGGCGCGTGAGCTTATGCAAAATTACGACACCCTTTTAAATCAAGCAAAATAATCCTTGACATTCCTTTTAAAAAAGAACTAACATAGAACATCTCATTTTTATAAAATAGGGTGTTTTATGCTTACGGTCAAACAATACAAACTTTTAATGTTTATCAATAAAGTCACAAAAGAAACGGGGTGTTGTCCTTCTTTTGATGAAATGAAGGATGCTATCGGCTTAAAGTCAAAATCGGGCATTCATGCTTTAATCAGTGCTTTGGAAGAGCGTGAGTTTATCAAAAAACTGCCGCACAAAGCGCGTGCGCTTGAAGTTCTCAGGTTGCCTAAATTCAAGCCGTCCGCCATTTTGGAAGAAGAAAAAAAGCGTGAAATTGCTTTGCAAAATTCCGCCGCACAAATTCCTCTATACGGCAAAATCGCCGCCGGCACACCGATAGATGCCATTGCAAATGAAACAGAAGTCATTTCCGTTCCGTTTGAAATGGTTGCCAAAGGGCGTTATTATGCCTTAAATATTGAAGGTGATTCAATGGTTGAAGCCGGCATCTTAAACGGCGATACGGCCATCATCAAAAAAGCTGATACGGCAGATAACGGGGCCATTGTTGTCGCATTGGTCGACAACGAACAAGCCACCTTAAAGGTTTTGCAAAAAAAAGAAAATGAAGTATGGTTACTGCCCTGCAATAAAAATTATCAAACACAAAAATTTGATGCATCACGTGTTAAAATTCAAGGCGTTTTAAGTTCCATTATTCGAAATTATCATTAGAAGGCTCATAAAATAAAATGATTAATGTTTTAATTTTTTCTCAAAACATGCTTTTTAAGCAAGATTTGTCTTCGCAAATCAAGTTATCCGATTTAAACTATTCCTGCGATGAAAAGTTGCCCCCCGACATCATTGTTATTGACGAAGAAACCGTCACACTTGCCGAAGTCAGACAAAAGTTTGAACGTACACCTGTTTTTGTTCTGCTTCAAAAAGGCACCAAAAGCAAAGAAGATTCGCCTTTTGTAAAATATATCGCTAAGCCTTTTGTATTGAGCTCTTTTTTAAATCAAATCAAATCTGCGCTCAATTTCATTTTAACATCCGATGCGGCCGTTATTTCGTTTAATACGTATGAATTATTTCCGCTTGAAAAAGAAATTAAAAATCTTAAAACGGGCGAAAAGATCAAGTTAACCGAACGTGAGGTCTCCATTATTTTATATCTTTATAAAATGAAGGGCAAAGCCACAACAAAATCCGAGTTTTTGGAAGAAGTCTGGGGCTACAATCCGAACGCCTCCACACACACCATAGAAACACATATTTACAGGTTGCGCCAAAAAATCGAAAAAAATGCCGATTGGCCTGAATTGATATCCACCGAAAACGGCGGATATAAGCTCAATTTTTAAAAATATATTAAACTCTTTTTTTTACTATTGATAAAAAAGAGAGAAAAAAATGCGTTTAATAGATAACACACCTGCCTTAAAAGAATTTTGCGAAGAACTTTCGCACGAAGCTTTTATAACACTTGATACCGAATTTGTTCGTGAAAAAACTTATTATCCGAAATTGTGTTTAATACAGGTCGGCTATAAAAACGGTGCCGCCGTCATAGATCCTTTAGCACCGCACATAGACTTAAAACCGTTTTTCAAACTGCTCAAAGATGAAAACATTTTAAAAGTTGTCCATTCGGGGCATCAGGATATTGAAATTTTCTATAATCTGACCGGACAAACCCCGAAACCCGTATTCGACACACAAATTGCCGCATCTGTTTGCGGATTCGGTCGATGTGTCAGCTACGATGCTCTTGTCTATGCCGTCACCAAAATCGAACTTGATAAATCAAGCCGCCTGACAGATTGGACTTTAAGGCCTCTTGATCAAAAACAGCTTGAATACGCTTTGCGTGATGTCACCTTTCTTATTCCGTGTTATGAATATCTTGTCAAATATCTTAACGAACATAATCGTGAAAGCTGGATTAATGAAGAAACGGCGGAACTCATTGACGAACGGTGCTACCAAATTGATCCCGAATGTGCTTGGCAACGCATTAAACATTCGGCGCATTCCACCCACTTTTTATCTGCTTTAAAAGCCTTAGCTTCTTGGCGCGAAAAACGTGCCATGAAATATGACGTACCGCGCCGCAGTATCTTAAAAGATGAAATATTGCTCGCCATTGCTTCCACAAATCCCAAAACGACACAAGATTTAAAATCGGTTCGCAACATACGCGGTGATATTGTCGAAGGCAAATTGGGCAACGAAATTTTAGAAGTACTCGAACAGGCACGCCACGCCCCTATGATGCACGACTTAAAAAAAATAGATCGCGAGCGTAAAGTGCATATTCCCGGAAATGCGGCCGCTTTAATGGAAGTTCTGCGCCTGCTTCTTAAAATAAAATGCGATCAGGAAGGTGTTGTTCAATCCGTTGTCGCAGACGAACAAGATATTCGAGATATTGCTTGCGGTAATGATGCTGACAATCCGGCATTAAAAGGATGGCGCTACGAATTTTTCGGAAAACAAGCTCTGGCATTCAGAAAAGGTTTAGCTTCCATCTCTTACGATACGCAAACAAAAAGCATCGTGATTAACGTCAAAGAAAAGAAAAAATAAAACAACTCTGTTTTTCATCATATTGATTGTTTTTTCTGCCGTCAAAGGGTTTATTTACAAAATCCCTTTGATATACGTTTGTTGCGAAACTTTGGGATTTTCTTCAAATTGAACTTGAGAAAAACGTCACAATATTATATAAAACGTGCATAAAGATTGGTAAAAGAGATTATAAATGGCGGATTTATTTGAAACAAATTTAGCGGTTAAACAAGAATATTCGGCTCAAGACATTGATGTTTTAGAGGGCTTAGAGCCTGTGCGTTACCGTCCGGGCATGTACATCGGCGGCACGGATGAAACGGCTTTGCATCATTTGGTTGCCGAAATTTTAGATAACTCCATGGATGAAGCCGTCGCCGGTTTTGCAAATCATATAGATGTTTATTTGCACGAAAATAATTCAATAACCATCAGTGATAACGGGCGCGGCATTCCTGTCGACGAACATCCTAAATACCCGGGCAAATCGGCTCTTGAAGTCATTTTAACAACACTCCATTCGGGCGGCAAATTCAGCAATTCGGTTTATAAGGTCTCAGGCGGTCTGCATGGTGTCGGCTTATCCGTTGTTAATGCTCTTTCTTCATCACTTATTATTGAGGTTGCACGCGATAAAAAACTTTATCGTCAAGAATATCATC
>JAGCOI010000003.1 GCA_017645485.1 Alphaproteobacteria bacterium
ATAACCATATGACCGCTGTAAAAATAATCACCGCCCGCAAGCAAAACCACACCGTCTCCGGCCGCTTTAACCTTTGTGCCTTCAGGTGCGGCAATATCGGTTCCCGTATGCGGATTTTTTTTCACACCGTTAAAAATACGCTGATTACCGAAAGCCCCCGAAATGCGTCCTTCAACAGGCAAAATAAATCCTTTCTGCCAGTCTGCATCTTTATTTTTGTTTAATCTCAATGCCTGACCGACCTCTTTTTGTTCGCGCCTTATTTCCGCCTCATCTGTTTTCAAAGGTGTTACCTTATTTTGCGCCACACCTTTAATCGACTGAATATCCCACGCCGTTTTTTGAACATCAAAAGCAATACCTTTATATTTATAAGGCGAAGCCTCATCACGCCCGAGCGCGATTAAAGCTGATTTTTCGCCGTCTTTAACAACAAGCAGTTCGCCCTGCTTTAAATCACCGCAAATTTCAAAGGCATATGCCTTTGATAACATCAAACTAATCATCAAACAAATCAAACTGACGCGCATCACGCACCTCCGCAATTTTTGTTTTAACGATTCCGTCTGCAAAACGCACATTAAGCTCGCCGGCTCTTTTAGCCGCGCTTGCATCATAAACGGTCTTAAAATGCCTGTCACTGACCCAGGCAAAACCGCGCTTAAGCACTTGCTCTATTGAAACAGCCTCAAGCCGATGGCTCAAATTCATCAACCGTATTTTATTTTTCTCGGCAATATTTTGAGCAAAATAAGGCTTAACGGCAATGGCCGACAAGTCTTTCTTTTTCATATTCATAAAGTTCGTCACGGCATTTTTCAAACGCTCAATCCGCTCATCAAATCTTTGCCTGTGTTGGTCTAAAATCTGTCCCAAATTCGGCACACCGCGGCATACCCCTTCAAAAATCTGTCTCAGCCCGCTTAAATAACGCCCGACGGCACGTATCCGTCTCGAATCGAGTTCTGCCAAACCCGCGCTGAGTTCCGCCCTAACCGGCACGACAAATTCGGCGGCCCCCGTCGGTGTCGGCGCACGCATATCGGCAACATAATCTATCAGCATCGTATCTGTTTCATGCCCAACGGCCGAAATCACGGGAATCTCCGATTCATAAACGGCCCGCACGACAACTTCTTCATTAAACGGCCACAAATCTTCCAAACTGCCGCCCCCGCGTGCCACAATCAAAACATCGGGTTTAGGTATTCCCGAATCGGCACGAATATTGTTAAACCCCTTAACGGCCTCGGCAATTTTCTCGGCCGCTCCTTCGCCCTGAACGGGTGTCGGCCAAACAATAATCCGTCTTTTAAATCTGTCACGCACGCGATGAATAATATCTCTGATAACGGCTCCGCTCGGCGATGTCACAACACCGATAACATCAGGCAAAAAAGGAATCGGCTTTTTATGCGCGGCATCAAACAACCCTTCTTTCAAAAATTGCTGTTTTCTTTCTTCCAAAAGCTTTAACAACGCGCCCGTACCGGCAACTTCCAAATGTTCAATCACGAGTTGATACGAAGATTTACCGGCAAACGTTGTAATTTTTCCGGTTGCAACAACCTCCAAACCGTCTTCGATTTTAAGGGGCAATTGCAGAGCAACACCGCGCCAACAAACGGCGGATAGCACCGAATTTTCATCTTTCAGTGCCAAATACCAATGTCCCGAATCGGCTCGTTTTGCACCGAAAATCTCGCCTTTAACGCGCACTTTATCAAAGGTATTTTCAACACACCTTTTAATTGCAAACGAAATCTCGCTGACACTGTATTCTTTCAGTTCTTCCATAATGGGCTTATTTTAAGCCGATAAGATTAAGATTCAATTTATTTTCTGTCTTATCTACACAAACATTTTCTGTCATCGCTCACCGAGCCTGACAAGGCGAGTGCGTCAAGGCATCTTCCTTGTTTTTCTTCCCCTTAACGCCCCTTTGGCGCAGAAAATAAGAAGAATTTACCGTCTTGCCTTATCCCCCTTATATTTTTTTATACCGAAAGTCATAA
>JAGCOI010000047.1 GCA_017645485.1 Alphaproteobacteria bacterium
CGATTAACAAACCGTCGCCATTTGTGGTGAAAATAACGTTTTGAGGTTATTTTCATCCTCATGCGCAATGATAGGCGGGAGATTTCGAAGCAAATGGTGTGAGAAAAATGATGTTTTTAAATTGTTGACAAATTTTAAAAACAGTATAAAATTTTTCTTTGAGTAAGGAGAAGACGATTCCATGAACATATCAATAGAATATACCGACAGTATTTTGTCGGTCAGTAATTCCGTGTTAAAGCATTTTAATGCAGATTACGGATATGCCACGTTACCCGAACTTGATGCAATACTGAGCAAGAACTATAAAAATGTAGTGTTAATGATTGTTGATTGCATGGGGACGTCAATTATTAAACGGAATTTGCCTCAAGATTCATTTTTAAATCAACATATATTAAAGAATATCAGTTCCGTTTTTCCACCGACAACAGCGGCTGCAACAACAACTTTTCATTCCGGATTGCCACCGATTTGTTCCGGATGGATAGGATGGATGTGTTATTTTGAACAATATAATAAGATTATAGAGTTGTTCAGAAATACCGAATTTTATTCCGGAAAGCCGAGTTGTGAACCGGCACCCGCCGAAACACTTATTAAATATGATTCTATATATTCGAAAATTATCAAAAAAAATCCCGAGGTTGAGTATTATAAAATTTTTCCGCCTTTTGATCCGAACGGCGTGCAAAGTTTTGAGCAAATGTGTGATAAGATTACGGAAGTAACAAAGAAAAATTCGAACAGAAAAATTATTTCGGCATATTGGACGGAACCGGATCACTCCATTCATCAATACGGTACACAAGCTTCAGAGATTAAAAAAATTCTGAAAGATATTGAAAATCAGATTATAAAGATGAATGAAAAAATAGAGGATACGGTGGTTATTATTTCTGCAGATCACGGGGCAGTTGATGTAGAGGAAATATATTTGAATTCTTACCCTGATGTTTGCAAAACATTTATTCGTCCTCCGGCATTGGAAGCTCGTTTTGTAACATTTTTTGTTAAACCAAATCAACGTGATTGTTTTAAGAATATGTTTCAGACGTATTTCGGTGATGATTTTGTTTTGTTTAACAAAAGCGACTTTTTGTTATCGGGTATTTTGGGACCGGGGCCAATACATGACGCAGTTCCGGCTATGATAGGCGATTTTGTGGCGATAGCCGTTAAAAATAAATCTTTACGTTATTCAACGGAAGATAGGGTATTTTCTTTGTTAAAAGCAGATCATGCCGGTTATACGCCCGATGAGATGACTGTTCCTCTTATTGTGTTGGAGGGAAGATAAAAGATGTTTTTGGAAAAGTACACAAAAGCTTTGGAAGATGTTAAACAATATTTGCAAGTTGATTTGAAAGAACTGGATTTTCAGGCAGCTCAGGTGTACGGATCGGCTACATACGGTTTTGGATTTAAGGACGGTATATCGGATATTGATATATGCGTTTATACCGATAAGATGGGAAAAATTCCCGATGAGCAAATTGTTAAAATTGTTAATAAGAGCGGCTTTGATTTTAAGGATAAACAGCCGACAATTATAGATGATTATATCGCACACAGAATTGAATTTTATATAGATCATCCCGATATTCCTTTTGATATTACGATTTTGCGTCCGGAGATTCCGCGCGTCGAAAATATAGGAAAAAC
>JAGCOI010000004.1 GCA_017645485.1 Alphaproteobacteria bacterium
ACACTGTTCCAGTAAATTTCCGCTTTCGGGTTTTTAAATAAGCGTTCTTGTAAAATTTGATCGGCTCGCAGTTGATCGCGTCTGTGAATCAAAATAACTTTAGATGCGAAATTGGTCAGATATAAGGCTTCTTCAACGGCAGAATTGCCGCCGCCGACCACGGCTACAATTTTATTTTTATAAAAAAAACCGTCGCACGCGGCACAAGTGGATAAACCTTTGCCGATATATTTTTTGTGGGCTTCGTAATTAAGCCATTTGGCGCTGGCCCCTGTTGCAATAATCAAACTTTCGGTTTGAAAACAGTTGCCGTTTTCAGATATTAAAACAAAGGGTTTTGCGCTTAAATCAACTTCGGTAATTTTATCGGTGATGATGGTTGTGCCCATATTTAAGGCTTGTTGCTTCATTTTATCGGTCAATTCCGTACCCGATACGGCAAGGGGAAAACCCGGAAAATTTTCAACATTGGTTGTCATGCTTAGTTGTCCGCCGCTTTCAAAGCCTGAAATCAAACACGGATTTAAGCCCGCGCGTGCCGCATATATGGCGGCGGTGTATCCGGCGGGGCCGGAGCCTAAAATGATGATTTTTGCAACATATTGAGCCATTTTTTCTCCGACTTTTAAATAAGCGGTGTTTATAAAAAAACAACCCCTTAAAAAGAGGTTGTTTTTTCTTTGTCAGATTTGACGATAATGTCCGCCTTTGAAAGCATAAAACCTGCCACCGTTTTTAGTTTCGAATTTGATTTTACCGGTTTTGGTGTTCAAATCAAAATCTTCGTCGTACGTGTGTGAGAAAATACGCTCGAGATTTTGTTTGCCGAAGTGGTAAAGAACGGAACATTCCATAAACCTTTCTTCTACCTCAACCATCATACCGTTAGGTGTTTCGAAATATTGCTGCAATGCCCCAAGCACCTTAATTTCAATGCCGTCTTTTTGTTTGACAAGGGCAAACAGATTGTTTCTTCCGCCCCAAAAAACAATATAACGAGGCATCATGATAAGCGGGACTAACGGAAGCAAAGCATATCGCAATTGCTCGGTTTTGCCATACAAGCCGCCATGATAAAAAAATGCGGGCGCTTCTTCAAACGGCAACTTAACAACATCTTCTTGCTCGGTATAGTTACCGGCCGCATCTTTGCGGTAAAGAGCAATATTCGGCTTATTTGAAAGCACGACGGCATTTTCCTTCAAATCATTCAATTCTTCGGTTGAAAAACTTGAAGTAAGATTGTCGTAATGCTTATACAAACGCCTAGATTTTTCATCTTGTTTGCATTTGTAAGCCGTATTGAAATCGTTTCTGAGTTGGCAAATTATCTGAGGCATATTGGTCTCGGTGTAGACAATAGGCATCGGGTAAGAATCCTTTGAAAGGATAAAAATTTGCAAATCGTCAACAACATAAGTCGGACCGGATTCTGCCTTAAAGATATCGCCGACAATGTGCTCCAAATTTTGGGCGCGTCCCAACTTTACAAGCGTTCCGTCTTGAATGACAAACGCTTCAGAGTTTTTAATTAAAATGTCGTTCATAATGATATGTTTTTAATTTGATGATATATCTATAAGTGAATGCTTATAGAATATGCAAAAGAAATATTTTGTCAAGAAAAATCTGTTTGAGGCTTATCAAAAATAAAAAAAATCAAGCACATTTTGTGCTTGATATCAATCTGTGTCAAATCATTACCTTCCATCATATCCGTTATTGTGTTGAGACACTATAACAGATGGGATTTCCGTTGGCTCAGTCAGAACATCGGTGTGTTTCATTTGAACTTTGTCAGACACACGTTGTTGTGCTTGCCGCACTTCATCTCGTACCGGTTCAATGGTAAGTTGAATTGCTTTTGAAGTGTTTCTCGTTTCATTGTCAACGTCATTCTTTTCCATTTTTATAGCACCAAGTTCAACCATGGATTCTATATAACGTAATGTTTCTTTATCTCTGAGTTCGGCGTGCCACTGTCCGCCCTCATTTTTAACCTCTTTTATCATTTCAGCAAACAATTTGCGAGATGACGCATTTTGATCTGTGCAATATTCGGGCAAAACTGCCATATCGTATATTTCTTTTTTCTCTTTATCATACAAGATATGGCCAACAACGCCTTTTTCTCTATCCTCAATCACAAAGCCGTCTAAATGGTCGGACTTAAAAGGTTTGTTATCGCTTTTAGAAAAGCATTGTTCGGTAACGCTTTGCAAGGTTTTTTCATCCAAATAACACATATTTCTGATATAACGCTGGCTCTCTTTTGTATGGTCCAAAGGCTCGGCATTTTCATTTTGAGCGAGCAGTACTTGTGATTTTGCATCTGAATAGCTCCCCGTTCCGTCATTGCCATAAAGTTTCGGTAGCGCGATGGCTCGCGTTTTTTTATATTTTGAAACATCCGCATCCTGATAACCTAAGCCTACCGTCACACGCCTGCAATTTTCCTTGTTTGCTAAGTATGAACCGACTTGTTCATATATCTCGTTAATCTCAGGTCTTTTTTGTAATTCACCCAATGCCTCGATATTATCAAAGCAAACTTCACGGTATTTGTTTTCGGTGTTCTCCCACGCCCATGAGCCTGCAATGATTTTTCCTTTTTCATCTTCTATCACAAAGAGTTGCGAAAACGGATGTTTCACGGTTGAAATGGCGCATGCTCTGCCGACACCGCCAAAATGTTGACAACAATTCGTATAATCCCCGAAAAAGCCTGTACGCACATCATCACGTGGTAAAAAGCGACCGACATATTTACCGACTTTGAACTTTTGGGTGCTGTCAAACGGCTCGGGCACTTTTAACCCTGCCAAGTAAATATCTTCATATTCATAATATTGATATTCGGGAACATAGTGTTTGGCGGCCTCTGCGGCAAATTGTTCATTTTGCGGATTATCATACTTGACACTTGCACAAACTGAAAGCACGTCAGCATATTTAAATTGCTTAATATCTGCCGTTTCCCCTCTTTTTTTCAGTTCTTTTTCAACTTTTTTCCAGTTTTGTGCAATGGTCTTGAGTTCATTTAACGGGCGGTGCACCATTTGGTGTTTTGCATTTTGATAAAATAGATTCTTTTGAATAAACTCGGCAAAATGCGCATTCGATTTTTCATCCATAGGGTCGGGCAACCAATAAACCGCATCATGAATCGAGAGTTTATCTTCCGGATTTTTTTGATTATGATTGAGTATGAGCTTGAGATATGAGGGAAAATAATCCTTAAAAATCGCAGCACTCTGAAAACTTGCCGGTATAAGCCAATCATTGTTACTTTGAACAAAATCTTTGATTTTCTCAGGTGCATCAGGTTTACGAAAACTTTCAGCTGCCTCTTTTGAAATACCTTCCCCTTGAGCTGC
>JAGCOI010000048.1 GCA_017645485.1 Alphaproteobacteria bacterium
TCGGTCCGAAACGATACGGATCTTCAGCCTCATAAGTATGCCCCTCATCATTTTCAATTAAATAACGATATTTAAAATCAGGCACTTTACCGAATTCTATCTGGTAAAAACCTCTGTCATCAAGCTTTGTCATCTGCCCCAAATTCTGACCGTCTTGAGATAAAACACAAACACAATTCGAATGCGGAATAAAAGCGCGGATAAATATATTTTTTGAACCTTTATCTTTATGAGGTCCGAGCACGGCAAACACATTATCATGATTACCTTCAATAACCGCGTACATTTCGCTATCTGAGAGCAGATTTTTCATCTTATCAATCCTTTTATTCTTAAATAATGCTTTTATTATGTTTATCTATAACAAAATTCGTATTTTTTTCAAGTCTTTTACTTCAGTTTTCAGATACCTTTTCAAATTTGTAAAAGATATGAATAAAGTCATAAATTTTTAACATGATTTATATTGACGATTGATATTTTTTGATATATATTAGCCTCGTCTTTAACAACTATTATTGGAGAAATTTCATGGCAAATTCAAAATGTAATGAAAGTTACATCAAAGAAGCTGCTTATTATTTGTGGCAAAATGCCGGATGCCCGATGGGACAAGATGAAAAATTCTGGTCCATGGCCGTTGAACAGTTGTCTTCTTGCAAATGCACAAAAAGCGCCTGCAAAAAATCTGCATCAACAAAAACATCATCCGCTGCAAAAAAATCTGCTTCATCTAAAAGCAGCAAATAGTTCTTTTTGAGAATTGATGACAAACGCTACCGGCTTTAAGCAGTGGCGTTTTTTTATCCTTGGGGAAAATTGCGGATTCATATAGATTTTTACTTATTTAGAGACTATACCATCTGCTATACAAAAATTTAACATGCTTTTGCCGTACGTTATCGTCAACAACCGTTTGACAACTGCATATAATAAATACGGAGTTATTTTGACTATGAAAAAAACTTTTTTATCATATATATTTGCACCTTCTTTTTATGTTATTTTATGGGGTGCCCTGCTTGCTGTCGTTTTAATGTATTTTCCCGAGCAAAAATTTGCCATTACAACCGATGGACAGATTCTTGATATTATAACATATACGGGGTATGCGTTAATGCTGATAACGATGCTTTGCCTTAAAAAAGACTTTCGCGGCAAAATGCTTGAATGGGGAATCTATTTTATGCTCGGTATTGCCGCCTTATTGCGTGAAGCCGGCATTCAACACCATTTAACAAACTCTGACACAACCCCGTTTAAATCGCGTTTTTTCTTAAATCCGAATAATCCGCTGTCCGAAAAACTGATTTTCGGTGCTGTTTTACTTATTATTTTCGGTGCGTTATTGTATATTGCCGTTAAATATACCAAACATTTGATTGTATCATTTTTCAAGCTTGAAACAATAACATGGTCAATTGCAACATTTTGCTCCGTTTTGGTGTTTGCCAAGTTTGCCGACAGATTTCCTTCGCATTGGCGTCATGTACATAACAATTATATTTCAAGAGATTTAATCGACATGTGGTCTCTTTTGGAAGAAAGTTCCGAAATGTTTTTACCCTATCTCGTTATTATTATTTTCTTGCAATATCATTTGATAAAAAAGAAAGCCTAAAAAAACGGATTATATGCCCATTGCACAAGTGCCTGACGCTGTTTGATACGGCAATTTAAGTCATACGGCGCACAATTTATATAAACTTGTGCTTTATGTCGCTTAAAAGCTTTCCAACGTTTAATTTGTATAGAATCGATTTTATCAAGACGACGCCCCATATAATATCTGCAATACCATTGGAACCACCCTCTCGGATCCGGTTCTAAAATCCAACCGCGTTGTTGCCATTCTTGCAAACTCATACGCGATTTAATTTGAAAACAGTTACATGACGCACATGGTTTATCCTCTGACAAGCGCGCATTTTCAAACCAATCTTGCGGAAATTCCTGTCTGCAATCTGTCAGATAATGTCCTTCAAAAACACCTAAAACAAGCATTTCTTTCGGTGTTAATTCGGGCGTAAAATCTTTGGCAAAATCCTGCCCCGGTTTTGCCATATATTCATAACTGTATCCTCGTTGCATTTTATCATACACCTCAGGCATCCCGACATCCTCCGAATTCTTAAATAGTTCATTCTAAAATCTTTTCAACAAACAAAACTTGAAAACAATGTTTCAACGCATATATCACATATGAAACATTTTTCATCATTAAGGAGAAACATACATGTATTATCTTTCAAAAATTGCTTTATGGCTTGCCGTTATCGGCGGCTTAAACTGGGGACTTATCGGTGGTTTTAATTTTAATCTTGTCAGCCTGATTTTCGGCGATATGAGCATTCTGGCTCGAATTGTCTATATTTTGGTCGGCTTATCGGCTGTTTGGTTAATATATGCCGAATTTGCACCGGATATCATTATTGAAAAAAAATAAAAAAAGCGGGAAAATCCCGCTTTTTTTAAATTAAGTTCAGCTTTTTGGCCAAACGCTCAATCTCATCGATGTACTTTGTGATGGTCTTTAAGCCGTTTGCCCAAAAATCAGGTGCCAAAGCATCCAGTCCGAACGGTTCAAGAAGGCTGACAAAGTCCTCCACGCCGGTACTCGAAAGCATGTCCAAATAGAGATCCGAAAAATCTTCTCTCTTTTCAAACTCACTTGCTTCTGCCCAATGTTCATAGGCATAGATAAGGTTGTTCACAACCAAACCGGCAAACGCGTATGAATACACGTAGTACGGGCTGTTGAACAAATGCGAAACCTCCATCCAGAGGCATTCACACCTCTCGCCTATGTCAAAGCCGAGATAGCGCTGTGTCTCCTCACGCCAAATCTGGTTAAGGCGCTTGGTTGAAAGCTCACCCTTCTTACGTTCCCGATGAGCACGCTCCTCAAACTTATAGAAGGCAACCTGTCGGTGTATGCTCTGGATCATACCTTGAACTCGGCCTATGATGAGCCTGAGCTTTTCCTTGTCATCTGTTTCAGCCTCTTCCAGCTGTTTTTTGAAAACAAGGTATTCGGCAAACTCAGAAGCAACCTCGGCCAAGCATGTCGGCGTTGAATTGTTCAAAATACCGGCATCTTCCGAAAGAACGTGATGAACGGCATGGCCCAACTCGTGGGCAAATGTTCTAACATCATCTTCGGTACCCGTAAAGTTCAACAGAATATACGGGGTTCTGCCCTGAATGCAGTATGCTCCTGAACGCTTACCCTTGGCAGGCGCAGCATCCACAATCGGCTGGGATAATATATCCACCGCCTCAGAAACATACTCCAGCGAAAAATCAGAATAGGCCTGAAGAACCTTTTCCTCACACTCTGCCCATGTCACCTTTTTTGGCTTAGCTTCACTCTTGATAGGATCAATGTTGCGGTCCTCGTAGTCCAGAACGGGTTTATTCACCAGCTTGGCAAGCAACCCGTAGAATCTCTGAGAAATCGGGATGTAGCTGTCAACAACCTCACCGGCCATAGCTAGCAAATCTTCTTTCTCAATTCTGTTATGGTTGAGGCTTTCAGCCACAGGCTCTTCCATGCCCCATAACTCGTCATCAACCGACTTGTCTTTCAAAAGCATGTTGTAGCACATTGTGATGACATTCGCGTGGTTCTTGAACACACGATTCATCTCTTCGGTCGCCTTCTTCCTGACTTCAGGATCATCATCATTGGCTTTTGCCCTGATTTCAGCTTCGTTCAGGCTTTTGCCGTTAAAGCTGAATTTCAGGCCGGCACAGGTTTCGGCATAAAGCCTGTCCCATGCGCTGGAAACGATGGACTTCTTGTCTATAATGAAGGTCATTGCCTCATTAAGATTCGAATACGAGTTGAAGACGTGCATCAACCACGGAAGATACCTCTGAAGTCTCGGATGATTCAAGAATTCGAGCACCTTATATTCCGAAATTTTCGGAAGCTCATTGAGCTCAAAATAGATGAACCCGAGCAGCTCAAAGTACTTATTGATCTTTTCGGAAATCGTGCTCAGGAAATTGGTCGCCTCCTCATCTGTTTTATGCGTGTCTGCATACAAAAACGCAAAGTTGGACAACTTACGTGCCAGAGCAATCAATGTTTCATACTTTCTGAGCACGGTTGAAAGCTCCCAAGGTTGCAATTTCTTGATTTCGCCTCGATATAAGGCTAACTCCTTAGAAAGCATTTTCATGCATTCTTTGTCTATTTCTATCTGAGGATCATCCAAAGCCTTGTAAAAGGCCACAGACAAATCCCACTTAGGCAGACCCTTATTAACGGTCCTAACCTGAATGATTGCTTTCTTGTTCATAATGATAAGAAATTTAAGTTCAACATATGTATTTGATAATTATATTTGCATGGTTCTAACTGTATATTGACTTTGACAAAATGTCAATATTTTTTTTGCAAAATATACAAAAATATTTTGTTTTTCTCTCTAAGTATTTCATTTAGCAAAAAATTATCTTTAAGATAAATAAAGGTTGCTTTTTTGATATTTTTGCAAACCGGTACGAATCAAAACACCAATCACGGCAGCGACGGGCACGGCAATCATCAACCCCAAAAAGCCAAGCAAAGCGCCGCCTGACAACAGCGCAAACATCACCCACACCGGATGCAAACCGACTTTATCACCGACCAATTTCGGCGTTAAAAAATTACCCTCAATGAACTGACCGATAAGAAATACACATACAACGGCAATAATGTGCGTCATATCGCCGAATTGAGAACAAGCCAAAATAATGCTTAAAACAAACCCCGTAATGCTGCCTACATAGGGTATAAACGAAATAATACCTGCAATAAAGCCTATTAAAAGCCCGAGTTCCAAACCGACAAGCCTTAAACCGATGGCATAATAGGCGCCCAAAATGATACAAACACTGACCTGACCTCTGATAAAACCTGATAAAGCCGTATCAATTTGATGAAAAATCTTAAGTAAATCCTTTTTTGATTTTTTAGGTAATAAATCTTTGGCTTTTTTTGTAAAAACATCCCAATCACGCATCATATAAAAAGCCACAACCGGCGTTATTAAAACAAGAGATAACACATTAACAATCGCCATACTGTTTTTAAAAAGACTTTGTAATAATTTGCCGCTGAACTGAAATGTTTGCGACACATTTTGCGACAACGTTTCTTTTATATTCTCTGCACTTAAAGACGGAAAATAAGCCTGCAAACGGTCCAATAACGGCATTATTTTTTTCGATAATGCAGCCATATATGCCGGCATGGCCGATATGAACAAGTTTAATTCGTCGTTTAATTTACCGACAAACCACACAAAAACAGGCACAATCAACAAAAGCGCCAAAACAAATACCAATATGGTCGCCCATGTGCGTGAAATTTTCAGCTTTGTTAATTTATAAACAAGCGGATCGAACAAATAGCCCAATACAATACCGAGCACAAACGGCAATAAGACCGAACGCAAAACATAAACAAATGCGCAAAAAAGCACCAATAAAAGCATCCAAACGCCGAAATTTGTATTGTGCCACAAATGAGACAACGCATTTTGAGAAAGAGTATTGTTTTTTGTTTGTACCATCAGTAAATCCTTTGTTGTGTCATGATATAATAACCGTTTTCAAAGCTTAGTGATAAGCCTTGTTGTTTTAAGGCGATTTCAAGAACTTCAATCGTGCCCGAAAAATCAATACCGAAACGAACCTTACCGTTTTCCATCGCCCCGGCTTCAATATTTTTGATTTGTGCGATGGTTTTTAATTTTTTTTGTAACTCAAGCCAATCTTTCAATTTTTGATAATAAAACACAACATTGATTTTGCTTTTGTATGCGCTTTGATCAACATTTTTTTGTTGCATAACATGATAAATATAGTTAACGGCTTCTTCAACGGCTTTTTCCAAAGGCTCTCCGTTTTCGTCACTGATAACGGTTCTGTAATCTTGCTCACCGAACCTTTTAACCGTTAATACAACATTATTCAAGCCGGCCATCACGGCATAAACCACAAAAACATTATCGGCATTGTTGATAAATTTGATTTGTTCATATGTTTGAGCACTCATATTCAAAACATTATCACCTGTTAAAAACGCACGATTTGCCATATTATCCGCAATCACATCCA
>JAGCOI010000049.1 GCA_017645485.1 Alphaproteobacteria bacterium
AAAATGAACTTGCGCAAAGTACTTGCGCTTTTCCGGGGTCGTGTTTTGCAAAATATTGGGTGCATACCGGCATGTTGATGATTAACGGCGAAAAAATGAGCAAATCTTTAGGTAATTTTTATACCGGTGATGAAATTTTGGAAAAGCATCCGGCGGAAGCCTTGCGTTTGCTGTTTTTAACGACACACTATCATCAGCCGTTTAACTTTACGTTTGAAGGCTTGGATCAGACAAAAAGCATTTTAGATAAGTTCTATAATGCACTTTTGAAAAATGCGGATGTGGCGGCCGTTGACGTCAAGCCGCAAGAAAAAGTGATTGATGCCTTGAAAGATGATTTAAATACGCCGCTTGCGCTTTCTTATTTGCATGAAGATGTGAATTTGTTAAACAAAGCTCAAGATAAGGCAGAGCGGGCTCAATTAAAAGGGCAACTCTTGGCAGATGCTTATATGCTCGGGCTTCTATACAATGATCCGTTAAAATGGTTTAAGGGCGAAAGCCATGATGATGCTGATGTTGACGCACTTATTATCAAAAGAGCGGAAGCAAAGAAAAATAAAGATTTTAAGACGGCTGATGCCATCAGAGACGAACTTAAAGCCAAAGGTATTGTGTTGGAAGACGGTCCGTCAGGCACAACGTGGAAACGTGCTTAAAAAAAAAGCTGTTAACATTCATGTTAACAGCTTTTTGAATAGATTAACTTTGCTTTTTGTGATATGTTCCGTTTTCAAAAACATATGTTGCTGTATGCGCAAAGACTTCTCCGTTTTCTTTGTTAATGATAAACCCGTTCTTTGAAAGGGGCGTTCCCGCAATACGGCTGACCTTTTCTCCGAGATAATAAAGGGTATTGATGTGATCTCTTACGGGAAGAGCCTGCACTTCAAGCAGATAACCGACATTTGTTTTAGTCAGTTTTTTGAAAATGCCCAAGGATCTGAAGACCATGTTTCTATATCCTTTTCTGTATCCTGAAAGGGTATATCCTGAGGTGGCCGTGAAAAGCTCACTATTACCGCCCCAAAATATAACATATTCGGGCTGAACAAAGATGGGAATCATGTCAACACACAGGTACTTGTCTGTTTGTTTGATGAGCATTTTACCCATGCAAATAATTTGCCGGTGATCAAAGAGCTCTTGTGTCGGGAGCTGTTTATATCCGTCATCGGTTTTGGTAAAAACCGGATTCGGATAAGTATCCGCGAGGGCAAAAGCGATATCAGCCTTTTTAGCCTGAGCCATGTATGCTTTTACGGCTCGTCCGAGTTTGCTTTCTTTCATCGGTGAATTGAGCGGACTGAGTTGTTCTTTCAATTTCGCGATGGTTTTGGGCAGTTCGGCTTTGACATATTCTACCTTTAAGGCGTAGGCCTTGTCGTCAAGAAAGTGCATCTTGCCATGATTTAAAATGTAAACGCCGCCATCTTCTCCTCGGAAGACACCATCAAACATTTCCATAAAATCCTGAGGAACCCCGAATTTTTTAAGGGTTTGTTCGTCCAGTTCGTAATGTGCCATAATTATAAATGATTTTAATTAAACATATCTATATAAAAGTGATGAGAGTATATGAACGTTTTGTCTAAATGTCAAGCATCATTTAAATAAAAAAAAGGCAGGGTTTGACCTGCCGTTGGTGCTTTTAATTTGGAAGCAGTAATGGTTTTTCTTCGCCTTTTTTACAGCCGAAGGCAATGTAGAGATCGGTTTTGTTATAGCCGTAACTTTTAACGCGCATACCGTTTTTAAGCAAATAGTCTCCATCCGGTCTGCCGTAAAAATCACAGTGAGATGAGGTCCAGCAATTTTTGATTCGGAATTCATCCTTGGCATTTTTAGCCATCTCATTTAATGCCTGAATTTGTTCCATGCATAACAAACAACAGGTAACGCCGGGATTAAGTTCTTCTATTTTTTTTATAAAATTAAGGGCTTCATCTTTGACAATGTTGTGTGCCACAGCTTGCGCCGTTACATAATAATGAAGTTCGCCGCTGCGGGTCGAGAGCCATTGAAGAGCGAACATTTTAATAACACCTAAGTCAACGGCATAACGTTTGTCTTTCGGGGCGTTGAGAGATAATCTCTTTAAATCTTCACCTACAAATCTGATTTGTTGTTTTTTCATAAATAAGATAATAAAAATAAATTAATAATATAAATTGCGGGCAAATATATACATCATCAACAAATCGGTGTCAAGAAATTTTGATTAAAACAGGCAAAAAAAAGGCAGGTTAAAACACCTGCCTTTTTGTTAGTTCTCGGGTAGAATAATCTTTTTTTGCTTACCGCGTTTGAAGCCGAAGGCAATATAGACACTTGTCTTGTTTTCGCCATGGTCAACGTATTTGCAAAATTTTTTGAAAGAAATAAAGCCGTCGGCCCGGCCATGCCAGTCACTGCTGATGCTGTCTGTCCAGCAATCAGAAATATAAAAGTCAATCTTGTCTTTGACGGCAAGAGTGTTTAAGAGCCGGACTTGATCTTCATCCAGTAAGGTAAAAACCGCATCCGGATTAAGCTCTTTTAATTTATCACGCAAACCGAAAGCCTGTTTCCTTGTCATGTTATGCCCCAAAGGTGTTGCAGAAACGTAGTAGTGCTTGGGCGGTCCGCCTGCGAGCCATTGAAATGCGAACATTGTTCTGACACCTAAATCTATCGCATAGCGCTGTTCTTTGGGCGCTTCTGAAGAAAGCTTATTGAAATTTTCATCAACAAACTTTAATTTTTGAATGTCTTTGTTATTCATATAATAATGTTTTAAAAATGAAAAATAATAATCAACTGTTAAGATACATGCTATATTTCTGCCAAATTTATGTCAAGGACTATTTTTAACTTCTTGCACGATGAATATATTTTCTTAAAGTGGCGCGCTCAACATTGAACATTTTGGCGATTTGAGATTTAGAAATGCCTTTTTGAAGTAATGATTGTATGCGCCTTTGATTCTTGGCAAGTTTTAATTTTTTTGTTTCGACATTTAACGGTCTGCCGAGTTTTTTGCCGGTTGCTTTGAGGTTTGCAAGGCTTGATTTGGTGCGTTCTGATATGAGGTTTCTTTCTATTTCTGCGGCAAGCCCGAATGCAAAAGCCAATACTTTTGATTGTATGTCATTGCCTAAGCGATAGTTTTCTTTTATCGTCCAAACCTGACAATTTTTATTAAGGCATGTTTCTAAAATTTTCATAACTTCCAATAAAGAACGGCCTAAACGGGATATTTCACAGGTGATTAATATGTCATTTTCCTGTAAATTCTCCAGTAATTCACTGAGTCTACGCTTATCCAAGGTTTTTCGGCTTGATATTTTTTCTTCTATGAAAGTATCAATCTTCAGCCCTTCTTTTAAGGCAAAATTTTCTATTTCAAAACGTTGGTGTTCAAGGGACTGTTTGTTTGAACTGACTCTTATGTAAGCTATTGTTTTCATGATAAAAAATCTCCAAAAATATGATTAAAACCGCTGAAATTAAACGAACGTTTTGTCAACAAGTTTTTTTCGCTTTTTATACTTTTTTGGCAAAAATCATTCCGGGCTTAGTAAATAAAAAGATAAAGGCACCATCAATATATTTTATGCGTTCTGTAAATGTTCATACTTTTGACATTGGCAAAAAACGTTGGTTTTGTGCCATATTAAAGTTGAAATTCAACCTCAATATTCAGGAGAAAAATTATGATAACAAATGAACAAGCCGCAAAAATGTTTGAAGGTGATGTGATTGAAGCTTTGCCGACAGATATGAAACGTATTGTTATTCCGGCCTTCGGTTTTGCCGGTGCAACAGATCAAAAACGCCAGGAATGGGGTGCTGATGGTCCGTTTATGGAAGATGTAAAAGGTATGGTCTTTAAAAATCCGAAAGATGATGCTGATCAAGTATTAAAACAAAAAGACGGCGTATTACTTTGTTATGATGCGCCGGGACGTAAAGAAAAAATAGAATCGTATTTGGCTCAAAATCCGAATGCGTTATCTGATTCTATTCATTTAAAGCATTTTATTAAGTATTTGACAACGGAAGTTGTTAATGAGGGCGGTAAGGCTGATTTATGGGATTCTGATACGGCTTTTGCCGCAGGTTTAACAGGAGCACCCGCTAAAGAAGATATTAAGCCGGGTAAGATTTTTTCGGGCGTGAAGAAAAAAGAAATGGTGCAAGCCGTTAAAGTGCCTCAAGGAACCGTTTTTGAAGGTGCGGAAGGACAACCTCAAACTGCTGATAAAGGCGGTGCATACATTATTAAGGATTCAAAAGGTATACGTCTTATTCAAGCCGATGCCTTTGCAAAGGCATATCAAATTACAAAAATGCCGCAACAAGCAAATTCAAAAGTGTATGAATAAGCTGACTGTTCGGGCGGGGTTATACTCCGCCCGATGCTGAAAATAAAAGGAGTAAAATGATGAGTGTTATCCGCGATATGATTAACAAAAAGAAAGAAATGATGGCAAAACAAAATGCCATTGATGCCGGTCAATCCAAAGTGGTGGGGATGACGGAAGACGGGGCAAGAATTATTGAAAACGGTGAAGATAAATTTATTGTAAGCGAAGGGCTTGAGACTGGTTTAAATAAACTTTTTGCATATGATTATCAACATCGTTATTTTACAGTTAAAGATGAAGATGGAAATTCAAAAAGTTTAGATATTATAGTCAGAAAGAAAAAGTATCCATATGAAGAGTATTATAAAGAATTAGCCCTCAATTCTTTCTATCTCGGACCTACCAAGGAAAATATTGAATTTGAGACTAATATGACTGGAAACATATAAGAAAGATATATAGGT
>JAGCOI010000050.1 GCA_017645485.1 Alphaproteobacteria bacterium
AATAAATATTTGGCATTTATGCGCTTGTCCCTTAAAGGGAGTCTTTTTATTTTTATAATTGACATCGCCCTCATCTTCAATCCGGATATGATATATTTTTTTTGAATTGAAAACCGTTTTTTGCAAATTGCATGACTGTGTTTGTTCAAATTTTGATAACATCATCAGCAAAACCGTTTGCAAATCATACACATCGGCAGACAAAACAGACGCCACATCAACCGTTTTTTCAACGCCGTCTTTAGAACTGACACGATATTTCAAAATGCCTTTTTCATCAAATGCCAAACGTTTCGTTCTGATATGCGCGCTTGATTTTGTTTTTTGATGGTAATCTTTTGTAATATAAGTATTATCTTTAAACTCACCCTTTGTGGTATATTGAGCATTAAAAGAATAAAACGTATCAAACAACCCTGCCGTTTGAATATCACAAAAAAAAGTATAATTTGTGCCTAAATCATAAGCTACTTTAACTTTAGCCGCATCAAACACACCTATTTGCACATCAAAATTCTGTGTCAGTATTTTGGCTTGCGATGCACTAAAAAAACCGCATAAAAAAATTGTAATGTAAAACTTTTTTTTCATTTATTTTTCAGTCTTTCTTAAACTTCATGCCGTATCATAGCAAAAAAAATTGAAGAATAAAGAGGAAAAATGAAAAAAGTTTTGATTATCAAAGGTGGTTTTTCATCAGAACGAGAAGTCAGTTTAATCAGCGGGCAAAAAGTTGCCGAGGCATTAAAACAAGAAGGATATGATGTTATTGAACATGATTTGACCGATACTCAACAGTTTATAAAAGTCTTAAATGATGTTAAACCGGATGTTGTCTTTAATGCGCTTCACGGCAATTTCGGCGAAGATGGCGAAATTCAAGGTTTGCTTGATATGCTCCAAATTCCCTACACCCACTCATCTTTAAGAGCCTCTGTTCTCGGCATGCACAAGGCTCTTACAAAAAGCATTGCCCAAAGAAATAACATTGCCACCGCACCTTTTGAAGTTATGACCTATGGGGCCTTTAAGAATAAGGGTACATCTGTTCCTTTGCCATACGTCATCAAGCCTCAATCTGACGGCTCCAGTGTCGGTGTTTTTATTATTCAAAACGAGCAAGATTTGAAAAATGTATCTTATCCGGATGATACAAGCGAAATAATTATTGAAAAATATATCGCAGGCAAAGAATTGACCGTTGCCGTTATTGAAGATAAAGCCTGCTGTGTAACCGAATTAAAACCGAAAATTGATTTTTATAATTACAAAGCTAAATACACAAACGGGGCAACCGAACATATTTTACCGGCGAATTTACCTGAAAATATTTATAATCAAGCACTTCATAATGCTCAAAAAATGCACGTTTTACTCGGTTGCAACACGGTTTCGCGTTCTGATTTCAGGTATAACTCAGATGATGGTTTAATTTTTTTGGAAATCAATACAAATCCGGGCTTAACCCCTTTATCCCTCGTGCCTGAACAGGCAAAATATATCGGCATGAGTTATTCAACTTTATGCAAAAAATTAGTGGAGAATGCAACGTGCAGGAAAATAAAGTAATTGTCATTGCCGGTCCGACAGCATCCGGCAAATCGGCAATGGCCATTGATATTGCCCTTGCCTTAAACGGTGTTGTTGTTAATGCCGATTCCATGCAGGTTTATAAAGATATGCCTATCATTACGGCAGCCCCGACGGCCGAAGATAAAGCCAAAGTCGAACATCGCGGATATGAAATTTTTGATCCGTCTTTCCGTGGTAATGTTATGGATTGGCTTAAAATTATTGTTGAAGAAATTCGTGATATATGGAAAAGCGGCAAAATTCCTGTTGTCGTCGGCGGAACGGGCTTATATATCGAACATTTAATCAAAGGAGCAAATCCTATTCCCGACACGCCCGAAACAATCCGTCAAAAAGTTCAAAAAGTTATTGATAATGAAGGCATTGAAGTCATATATAAAAAATTAAAAGACGTTGATCCCGTTATGGCTAAAAAGCTTAATCCGCGAGATGTTTCCCGTGTCAAGCGAGCTTATGAAGTATATTTGAACACCAAAGAACCGATGTCATCATGGCAAAAAAAGCCGCTTATTCAATTTTTACCCGAGGCACAATTTTTTATCATAAAAATCTGTCCTGATGTTGAAGAACTTGATAAGCTGGCTTTCGAACGCTTTGATAAAATGATGGAACTTGGTGCAATTGAAGAAGTACAAGCCTTATATAAAAAGAAACTCAAAACCGATTTACCGGCTATGAAAGCACTTGGTATTCCCGAATTAATGGAATATTTTACAGGAAAAACAAATATTTATGTTGCCGTACAAAATGCAAAATTACATACAAGACAATATGCCAAAAGACAGCGTACATGGTTTAGAAACCGATTGCAGGCAGACTATGTTTTTCCAAAATGTTATAAAGGCCGGTTTCCTCAAGAAGTAATGCAACTGCTTAAAACAATAATCAATAAATAATTTTTAAACCTGATTGAAAAAAAATGTTGCAAAACAAAATTTAGTTTGTTATAAGGAGCTTGTCTTTTTGATGCGTGTATAGCTCAGTTGGTAGAGCAACTGACTCTTAATCAGTGGGTC
>JAGCOI010000051.1 GCA_017645485.1 Alphaproteobacteria bacterium
GAACTTGATGACGAAATAGAAGATTTGTTACGTACTTATGAAGTGCCCGTTAAACATATCAAGCGAAATGTTTTTGTTGAAGATTTATAAAAAAAACCGCCTGAATAGGCGGCTTTTTTTATTTTTGTTTGCTCGGTCCGATGGGCATATATGTACCGACACCGCCGAAGTATTTTTTGAAAAAGCCCGGATTGTGTCCGCCGCTTGAGGTTTGGTCGGAATCCGGTTTAATTTCATGCCCGTCATCTTTATTAAGTCTTGAAATTTTTTTAACCTGACCTTTTTTATCAAAACGAATCGCAAGCACATCACGATCTACGATTTTCGGGGTACAAAATGCAATTTTCTTTAATGTGGAAGACATGTAAAGCCATTCATTTTCATCTAAAGCGGTTACGGCTGATGGGGAACCCAAAATTTGCCGCACGTCATCTTGTGTTTGCCCAATCTTAATTTGTGCTATTTTGTCGTCAGAGGGCATATTTCCGGTATGTACCAAAAAAACATCTGAAGAACAAGCGCTTAAGAATAAAAACAAAGCCGATAAAAACAATTTGTATCTTGACATAATGAAATCCTCGTATTTATATTTGTGCTCTATATAACACATGGAAATAAAAAATGCAAAAAGATTTTTCGTATATCCTGAAAATTGAAGATTTAGCACAAAGCGAACAACATTATGTGCTTAAGGCAGATAAACAAGATTGTAGGGTTTTGCAAGATATTTTGCAAGTTGAAGATGTTAAGGCTTTTGAAGCAAATATAACCTTAAAATTGAACAGAAAAGCGCATCGTCTGGATATAAAAGGTGAGGTTAAAGCCGCGCTTGAACTCAAAAGTGTTATTTCGCTTGAAAACTTTGTAAAAGAATATGTTGTTCCTTTTTCTTATTGGTTTGATACGTCTTTAACTTATGAAGATATTAAAGATATGGATTTAAGCATTAATGACGAAATTCCGGATATTATTGAAAACGGACAAATTGATTTGGCTCAAATTGCTATTGAGCAATTGGCGCTTGCTATGGAAGATTATCCGCGTCAAGACGGCGAAGAGTTTTATTTCCAATCTCAGTTTGATGATGAAACAACTAAGGCCACGCATCCTTTTGCCGTTTTGAATAAATTAAAAAAATAATAAAAAGCAAGAAAAATGATATACATATCAAAAAAATACTTGCAATATTAAAAAAAATCAGATAAAAGCGGTTTTAACAAATAGGATTAACGTATATAAAAGAGAAAGAAAATGGCTACACCTAAAAAGAAAACATCTAAATCTCGTCGTGATATGCGTCGTTCGCATGACGCTTTAACTGCAGCATCATATCAAGAATGCCCGAATTGCGGCGAATTAAAACGCCCTCATAATGTTTGCCCGCATTGCGGCCAATATGACGGCAAAGAAGTTGTTGCAAAGAAAGCAGCAAATTAGTCAATAAGGGACGGCGGCACGATGGCTGAAAATCCGCTTTTTATATCGGTTGATGCAATGGGGGGAGATTATTCTCCTCGTATTGTTGTTGAAGGTGTTGCAATTGCAGCAAAGAAATATCCGGATATGCGCTTTTTGCTGTTCGGGGATTTTGAGCAGGTTGCCGCTGAATTAAAAAAGTTTCCGCACCTTAAAAATGTGTGCGAAATTCGGCATTCGCCGGAAATGGTACATAATGAAGATAAGCCCTCTCAGGTTATAAGAAACAAAAATACGAGTATGTATCAGGCTATTGATGCCGTGCGTAACGGTGAGGCTCAGGCAGTTGTATCTGCAGGAAATACCGGCGCATTGATGGCTATTTCCAAAATGTTACTCAAAACAATTCAAAAGATTCACAGACCGGCCATTGTGAGTATGATGCCCCACAGATACGGCAAATATGTTATGCTTGACTTGGGTGCTAACTCTGAATGTTCCGCAGTGAATTTGGCAGAATTTGCAGTTATGGGCAATGTGCTTGCAAAACACGCCTTAAATATTGAAACGCCGCGTGTTGCGCTTCTTAATATCGGCTCGGAAGAAATGAAGGGCAGAGAAGAAATTAGGCACGCTGCTCAGATGCTTAAAGAAGCATCAAATGATTTAAATTTGAATTTTATCGGGTATATTGAGCCGCATGATATTCCGTTTGGAAAAGCTGATGTGATTGTTGCGGACGGATTTACCGGTAATGTGGCGTTAAAATCTATTGAAGGTACGGCTAAATTTGCGGCAGCTCTGTTAAAAGATTCCGTTAAAAAAGCGCCTATTTCATGGATTGGGTTGCCTTTCTTGTATTTTGCGGCAAAACGCATCAAAAAGATTATGAATCCGAAGCTTTATAACGGTGCAATGTTTGTCGGTTTGAACGGCTTATCCGTTAAAAGTCATGGTGGTGCAGACGGTTTTTCGTTTTCGGTTGCGCTCGGTAATGCAGCACTTTTGGTGCGTCAAAATTTTGTTGCCACCATTAAAGAAGAACTTGAGGATATCGATTTGGAAGAGATTTCTCAAGATATGTTCTACGACGTTTTATAAATTCAAACATTCTTGCGTTTTTTGATAATGCTTTTTTATAAAGCAATGAATATCTTGTTGTTCACCGGCCAAGGTGCACGTACGGCTTGTGGCATTGTAAAATGTTTGAAAACATCTAAAAAATGCTTGCATTATATTGCTTTTAAATACATTTTAAAATATATAAAAGGAATATAAGACAAAATGCAAGTATCAGATGAAGGTTATATTATTAAC
>JAGCOI010000052.1 GCA_017645485.1 Alphaproteobacteria bacterium
AATCAAAAAGAGCCGGCTTATGAAAAACCTGTTGAAAAATATGAATCGGTTAAAACAAAACAAAATGTTGCAGCAGGGAAATTTTATGTACAGGTTGCTTCTTTTATTCAAAAAGATTCGGCATTAAATTTACAAAAGCAGTTGCAAAATTTAGGTCAGACGAATATTGCAACGGCTGAGGTAAACGGCCATACATATTATCGTGTCAGGTTGGGTGCTTTTGAAAGCGAACAAGATGCCAATGCAGGACTTTGGCAAATTCAGTCTCAAGGGTTTTCAGATGCAAGAATAATTACAGAATAAGGAGAAAAAAATGAAAAAGATGTGGATATTTACAGCCGTTTTAATGAGCCTTGCACAATATGCACACGCATTTGAAAGTGCGGCAAGAAATGCTATTTTGGTTGATTTTGATACAGGTGCTTACTTATATACAAAAAATCATCAGGATAAAATGCCGCCGGCTTCTATGAGTAAATTGATGACGATTTATATCATTTTTGATAAATTGAAAACCGGAAAATTGTCACTTGATGATGAGTTTACGGTCAGCGAAAACGCTTGGCGTAAAGGAGGAGCCGCAAGCGGCGGATCAACAATGTTTTTGAATATAGGGGAAAAAGTCACGGTAGATGATTTATTGCGTGGCATCATTATTCAATCGGGAAATGATGCGTGTATCGTTGCGGCTGAAAATATTTCGGGAAGTGAAGAAGAATTTGCAACTTTAATGAACAAAACAGCTGAAAAACTTAATCTTAAAAATTCAAGTTTTGCAAATTCAACAGGTTTACCCGATGAAAAACAAATGATGAGCGCCGAAGATTTAGCATTACTTGCTCGCGCCATAATTAAGGAATATCCGGAATATTATCATATATTCAAACAAAAAGAATTTATGCATAACGGTATTAACCAAGGCAATAGAAATCCGTTATTATATTCAGTTGAAGGTGCCGACGGATTGAAAACGGGGCACACAAATGAGGCAGGGTTTTGCTTAACCGGATCTGCTATTCGCCACGGTCAGCGTTTTATTGAAGTAATTGCCGGATTAAATTCGAATAAAGAGCGTTCTGAAGAAGCAGAACGTTTAATGAATTACGGTTTCAGAGAATTTGAAAAGTATCAATTTTTTACCAAAGGGCAAATTATTGACAACGTAAAAGTGTGGTACGGAGAAGATAAAACAGTAGATATGCTTGTTAAAAATGATGTTGTTCGATTGATTAAAAAAGGTGATGGGGAAAAATATTCATTTAAGGTGATATATGATGAACCCTTAAAGGCACCCGTTAAACAGAATGATGTTGTCGGTCAAATTGAAATTAAATCACCTGATGCAACAAAAGAGATGATACCTTTGGTTGCAGCAAAAGATGTTGCCGAAGTCGGTTTATTTAAAAGATTTGTATCTAATATTAAATATTATCTGAAAGGCAAATAATGCAAGCACCATTTATTACTTTTGAAGGCGGTGAAGGTAGTGGTAAATCCACACAAATTAAGCTTTTGGAACAATTTTTAAATAATAAAGGTATCAAATCTGTTATCACAAAAGAGCCCGGCGGTACGGAACTCGGTTTGCAGTTGCGACGTTTGCTGGTAGAAGGCGATGCCGATAAGATGGATGCGTATGCGGAAGCTTTATTGTTTTTTGCCGACAGACGTATTCACTTAACTCAAAAAG
>JAGCOI010000005.1 GCA_017645485.1 Alphaproteobacteria bacterium
GTTCTTTTCTATAGTGATGTAATTGTAACGAAATCATACCATGAGGATTAATCGTAATACGTTTCACACAATAATCTTCCGCACAATCCAAAACTGCCCAACTTCCCCACGGACGCAGATCACAATCGCCTTTATGATATAAATTGACCATTTTTTACTCAATAAGTTCTTAAAAGTTCTTGATGATATAATATATAAATTGTATATTCAAGGTTGCAAGTTCAATTTTCATTTATTGAAAGATTTTAATGCTGCAAGCAAATTTTCAAAATTTAATGCCGTTGATGCAAAATATGCAACATATTTTGCAAAAAAACATGGAGACGGAACAAAAATTATCAGACATCATGCATGAACTCGCGCATTTTTTTAATGCGAATATGTCAGCCTTATATGTAGCCGTAGAGGCCAACTATCTTGAATTGTTTTCAAACGACGGTTTTGATATTGACGATATACCGACAAATGTCCGTTTCGGTGAAGGCTTAATCGGCGAAATTGCCACTCAAGAACAAATTTTATCTCAAACACAACCTAACAAATCTTGCGTTTCCATGGTCGGTGCCCCTCTTATGCTGTGGGATAAGGTCAGCGGTGTGGTGGTACTCGGCTACACGCAAAAACATCTTTTTGATGAAATGGAAATTGATACCCTTAAAACCATATCCATGTTTCTTGCCACATTTTTTTCATCGGAAGAAATTTCAAACTATAAAAGAAAGCTTGCAAAATCGCGTGGTTTTAACATCAAAGACCGATTAAAAGGCCTGCCTTTAAGCAAAGGATACGGTGTCGGAGCAGCCTTGGTACACATGCGTCGCCATGCCGTTCGCGAACTTTTTACTCAAAATATTGCTCAAGAATTGACACTTCTTGAAACGGCACGTACCCAAATGATTGAATCACTTAATACAAGTTTCAATCAAAATGTTTTAAATGCCGGAGAACACATTGAAATTTTACAAACTTACCAAATGTTGGCCAATGATAAAGGATGGTATCAAAAAATATCCGCATACATCAAAACCGGTTTAACAGCTGAAGCGGCAATCGAAAAGACGTATGATGATATGCGTGAAAAATTATCTCTTTCTTCCGACATATACTTAAAAGAACGTTTAAATGATTTACGAGATATTTCAGACAGATTGCGTTCTTTTATCAGCGGCGATTATCTTAAAAAGGATAAAACATTAAAAGATTTTGTATTAGTTGCTCAAAATATGGGACCGGCCGATTTAATGGATTACGATCCGAAACATATTCGTGCCCTTATTTTGGAAGACGGCACCTCAACAATGCATGTATCCATCGTTGCCAAAGCTTTAAATATTCCGGTGGTCTCCAAAATCAAAGGGCTATACAAAAATGTTAAAGATGGCGAAATTTTAGCGGTTGACGGCACGGAAGGTTTTGTTTACATCAATCCGCCCGACGAAATCAAAAAGAATTTTGAAGAACGCCAAAAAAAGATATCTGATTGGCGTACCGATTTGAAACAAATAAGCCTTAAACCCTCAAAAACGCGTGATGGTAAAAATATTTCTTTGAATATGAATATCGGACTGGATTTTGATTTGGAATATTTTAA
>JAGCOI010000053.1 GCA_017645485.1 Alphaproteobacteria bacterium
AAGCCGAGGGCAATAAAAAGATATATATTATTGAAGATGCGGCGCATGCCATAGGTTCCGATTATAAAGATACCAAGGTCGGTTGCTGCAAATATTCGGATATGGCGGTGTTTTCGTTTCATCCGGTTAAAACAATTACCACTTGCGAAGGCGGTGCCGTTGTGACAAACAGTGAAGAATTGTATAATAAACTTTGCGCTTTCAGAGCGCACGGTATGCATAAAGACGGCGAGATGGCACATGATTGGCGTTATGAAATGAGAGAACTCGGCTATAACTATCGTATGACGGATGTGCAGGCTGCTTTAGGTATTTCTCAATTAAAAAGATTAGCCGCGTTTAAAAAACGCAGACGGGAAATTGTTGATTTTTACAATAAAAATTTAGGATTACCGCATTTAAAAGAAAGAGATTTTTCGAATGCGTGTTTCCATTTATATCCGATTTTGGTTGAAAACAGACGTGATTTTTATTTTAAGGCACGTGAAAAAGGGCTGTATTTACAGGTGCATTATATTCCGGTGCATACGCAACCGTATTATCAAGAGCAGGGTTATAAATGGGGAGATTACCCGAATGCGGAAGCATTTTATGAGCACTGCATATCTTTGCCTTTGTATCCGGATTTAACAGATGAAGATTTAATCGAAATCGTTCAAAGAATTAAGGAGATTGATTGATGAAACTTTGTTTGGGAACGGTGCAATTCGGCCTTGATTATGGCATTAAAGGGCAAAAAAAGCCTTCGATGGAAGATGCCGTTAAGATATTGGACTTTGCAACGCAAAACGGTATTGACAATATTGATACGGCTTTTGCGTATGGCACCGCCGAAGATGTGGTCGGTGAATTTTTGAAAAGAAAAACGATTGCACGCGATAAACTTTTTATCAGTTCTAAGTTTAAGCCCAATGATTTAGACGAGGTTAAACCATGCGACTATAAAAATGTTATTCGCGAGCATTTGGAAAAACAACTTATTCGTTTAAACACGGACTATTTGGACAGTTATATGTTTCACAGTTCGCGTTATGCATTTGACGAGGCAAAGCTTGAAGCAATGTATGAAATTAAAAAAGAAGGTAAAGTCAGACATTGCGGTGTTTCGGTGTATTATCCCGATGAGGCTAAAATTTGTATCAAAAGTCGTTTTGTGGATTTTATGCAATTGCCGAGCAGTATCTTTGATCAGAGAATGAAAAACGAAGGGGTTTTCGATTTGGCCGTTCAAAACGGTTCAACACAAATTCATTCAAGAAGCGCCTTTATACAAGGTTTAATCGTGATGAATGAAAATGAAGTGCCGCCGTTTTTGGAAAAAGCAAAACCGATTATAAGAAAAATTGATGAATTGTGCCATAAATACGGCATTTCCAGAATTAAACTGGCCATGTTGTTTGTGAAACAATTTAAGGCAATTTCGCATTTGGTTTTCGGCGTGGATAACATTGAGCAATTAAAAGAAGATATTAAGATTTTTGATGAAAATTTGGATGCAACCGTTTTAGGGGAAATTGCACAGGAATTTGAAAATATTGATGCCGATGTGTTTATGCCGAGTTTATGGGTTAAAAAATAAGGAGAATAAAATGAAATATTGTACAAGATGTATATTACCGCAAACGCACGAAACAGTGCAATTTGATGAACAGGGCGTTTGTAATATATGTCGTCAGGCCGAAAAAAAACAGCATGAAGTTGACTGGGAAGCCAGAGGTAAAATGCTTGAAAAAATTCTTGCAAAGTATCGCAATAAAGGCGAATATGATTGCATTATACCTTTTTCGGGCGGCAAAGACAGCGCATTCCAGCTTTGGTATGCCGTTAAAAAATTAAATTTGAAGCCTTTGGTTGTGCGTTATAATCACTGGGGTTTTCGCCCGATTGTTTATAAAAATTGCGATAAGGTATTTAAAAAACTCGGTGTTGATGTTTTGGAATTTCAATCAAACTGGAAAGTTGTTAAAGCATTGATGCTTCAATCTTTGATTGATACCGGTGATTTTTGTTGGCACTGCCATACGGGTGTGTTTGCGAACACCATGAGAATTGCCGTGAGGTTTAACATTCCTCTTGTGATATGGGGTGAATCGCCGGCCGAGTACAGAGCGTATACCTCGTTTGACGAATTGGAAGAATTAAATAATAATTCGTTTAATGAGATGATTAATCTTGGGATTAATGCCGATGACATGTATAAGAAATTTAAAGGTAAGATTTCAAAAAGAGATTTGCTGACTTTTGAATTTCCTTCGGAAGAAGAACTTAAAAAACTTGATGCAAAATCGATTTGGCTCGGTAACTACATTAAGTGGGATACAAAAGAAAATGTTGAGCTCATTAAACGTGAGCTGGGCTGGGAAGGTGCACCCGTAGAAGGTATTCCGCCTGAGTATGACTATGAAAAAATCGAATGCCGTTGGCAAGGTATCAGAGATTGGTGCAAATATATTAAAAGAGGGCACGGCAGAACAAACCATTTGTGTTGTATAGATATTCGCGCGGGCAGAATGAAACGCGAAGATGCGTTAAAACTTGCCGAAAAATATGACGGCAAGCGTCCGGCATCGTTGGATTTGTTCCTTGAAATGCTCGGTTTGACCGAAGATGAATTTATTGATATTTTGCAGAAAAATCAGGTTGAAGATTGGGGCTTTGACAGAGAACATATGGTCAAAGGCGAAGAATTGCCCGATATGAAAGAATGGAGCAAAGTGTTTTAATGTTATATAACAAAATTTTGCAAGGTGATACGATAAGTCTGAGGATGGTTGAACTGTCCGATTGTAATGAAAATTATTACAACTGGATGAATGATAAAGAAGTCAACCAATATATGGAGACGCGTTGGGCAAAGCAAACAGACGAGTCTATTAAAGCGTTTGTGCAGTCGATAAGACAAAGTGACCACAGCTATCTTTTTGCTATTGTTTATAACGGTAAACATGTCGGCAACATTAAACTCGGTCCGATACATCCGATATATAAACATGCGGATATAAGTTATTTTATCGGGGATAAAAGCGCTTGGGGCAAAGGTGTTGCGACCGAAGCGATTTTGCTTGTTTCCAAATTTGCATTTGAAGAACTCAAATTAAACAAACTGCAGGCAGGTGCGTTTGAACAAAATAAAGGCAGTCAAAATGCTTTGTTAAAAGCAGGATTTGTTTTGGAGGGAGTTTTTCGCAAAAAAGCTTTTTTAACGTCACAAGACAATTATTGTGATATATACGAATATTCAATTTTAGCATCAGAATACAAACGGAGTTTGTCATAATGAAAAACGTATTCAATAATAAAAAATCAAAAGAATTACAGAAAAAAGCACTGAAGTTGATTCCGGGTATGGTTCAGTTGCTTTCAAAAAGACCTGACAGATATTGTCAGGGTGTTTGGCCGACTTATTTTAAGAAGGCAAAAGGTGTTGAAGTAACCGATTTGGACGACAATAAATATATTGATTTTTCAATCGGCGGTATCGGTGCAACGGTTTTGGGGTATGCGGATCCGGACGTTAATAAGGCAGTGACAGATGTTATCAAGAACGGTTCGGCATCTACGCTTAATCCGCCGGAGGAAGTGGCGTTGGCCGAAAAGCTTATTGAACTGCACCCGTGGGCAGATATGGCCAGATTTGCAAGAGGTGGCGGTGAAGCAATGTCTATCGCCGTTAGAATTGCACGCGTGGCCACCAAAAAAGATAAAATTGTTTTTTGCGGTTATCACGGTTGGTGCGATTGGTATTTGGCCGCCAATTTAGGTAAAAAAGGCGCTTTGGACGACCAATGGATTGCGGGCTTAAATCCGAACGGTGTGCCGAAGGGTTTAACGGGAACGGCCATTCCGTTTTATTATAACGATATTGAAAACTTCAAAAAGGCAATTGCCGAAGCAGGAGATGATTTGGCGGCTATTGTGATGGAGCCGATCAGAAATTATGAGCCGACGCAAGAATTTATTGATGCCGTTGAAAAGATGGCCAAAGAAAAGAAAGTGCCGCTTATTATGGATGAAATTACCGCGGCATTCAGAATGTGTAACGGCGGTGCACACTTAAAACTCGGATTTCATCCGGATATGGCCGTGTTTTCCAAAGCTCTCGGCAACGGTTTTTGCTGTTCGGCCGTTATAGGTAAAAAATGGGTAATGGAATATGCGCAGGATGCGTTTATTACCTCTACGAACTGGACCGAAAGAGTGGGCAGTGTTGCCGCGCTTGCCATGATTGATAAGTTTGTTAAAAAAGATGTCTCTAAGCACCTTTTGCAAATATCCGATATGGTATGGGAGGTGTGGCAGAAAGCAGCCTTAAAACACGGTTTGAAAATTCATATCGGCGGATTTAAACCTTTGATTCACTTCTCATTTGAAGAAAATCACGCGGTTAATATTGCTTATTTCACGCAAGAAATGCTGAAAAAAGGCTTTTTGGCATCGGGCGGTTTTTATGCAATGTATGCACATAAAAAATCTGATGTTGCAAAATATGCCAAAGCCGTTGATGAAGTTTTTGCCGATATTGCAAAACTGAAAGACAAGGTTGCAAAACATCTTGAAGGTGAGCCTGCGGCAAGCGGTTTCGGGAGAGTAAACTGATGAAGACCATTGCCATTATTACGGCGCGCGGCGGAAGTAAAAGAATACCCAAAAAAAATATTAAAGAATTTATGGGTAAACCGATGCTTGCTTACGCCATTGAAGCTGCTCTGCAAAGTGATATTTTTGATGAAGTGATGGTTTCAACCGACGATAAAGAAATTGCCGATATTGCCTTAAAATACGGCGCAAAGGTGCCCTTTATGCGTTCCGAAAGAACGGCTTGTGACAGCGCAACAACATTTGACGCATTGGATGAAGTTGTTACGGAATACAAAAAATCGGGCAAAGAATTTGATACGTTGTGTTGTATTTACCCCTGCGTGCCGTTCTTAAAGGCGGAAACACTCAAAAAAGCCTATGAGAAAATGGCCGGTCATGATGCGGTGATGCCTGTTTGTAAGTATCCGGTACCGATTGAATGGGCCATGAAAATGACCGGTGATCTGTTGATACCGAATGACAGAGAGGCCCAAAATATACGCTCGCAAGATATAATGCCGAAATATTTTGATGTCGGGATGTTTTATTTTTGCAAGGTTAAAAGCCTTTATGAGCACAATTCTTTAACACCTGATAATCTGGCAGGCTATGTGATGGATGAAACAGAGTGTCAGGATATTGATACATTAGATGACTGGGCATTGGCAGAAATGAAATATAAGGTTTTGCATGATGCTTAAAATCGGGCTGAAACTCTGGTCAATAAATACAGATGCTTATTTAAGCGAGGCTGTTCGTTTGTATGAACAAGGGGTTTATGATTATATTGAGCTTTTTATTGTGCCGGATACGCTTGATTGTTTATGTAAATGGAAGCAACTGAAAATTCCTTTTATTGTTCACAATGCACACAGTGCCACCGGATTTAATGCGGCCAAAAAAGAAATGGCCGAACGCAACCGGCAAATATATGAACAAACGAAAAAATTTGCAGATGAGCTTAATGCAAAATATATTATTTTTCATGGCGGTGTTGACGGGGATATTTGTGAGACGGCACGCCAATTGGTCTTATTTGCCGACCCGCGTGCGTTGATTGAAAACAAACCGTATTTACCGATTGCAGGCAAAGTTGACGGGAAATATTGCCGCGGTGCGACAATTGATGAAATAAAATATGTGATGGCTGAGGCAAAATGCGGGTTGTGTTTGGATATAGGTCATGCGGTTTGTGCGGCAAATTATCAAAAAATTGAGCCGTACAGCTATATGCAACAACTTAATTTATTAAAACCGAAAATGTATCATTTGTCTGATGTGACGGATATGACGGGGGTTTATGATGCTCATCCGCATTTGGGTACGGGGCATTTGGATATTAGGCGTTTAAAGCAGGAAATTTTCCCATCAGATGCCGTCATATCTATTGAGACGGTTAAAGACAGTAAGGAAAACTTAAACGATTTTGAAAGGGATGCATTATGGCTGAAGAGTTTATAATCCGCTTGGCTCAAGCGTGCGATATGAAAAATGTGTTTGACCTGTCAAATGACGAAACAGTGCGTGCAATGTGTATTTGCCCTCAAAAAATTGAATGGGAAAATCATGTCCGGTGGTTTGAAAACATCTTAAAAAATCCGGACGTTTTATTCTATGTTGCACAAACAAAAGCCGGAGATTTTATGGCACAAATTCGTTTTGCGCGTGAAAACGGTGTATGGGTTGTCAGTGTCAGTTTGACCGGTGCTTTTCGAGGTAAAGGGTTGTCGAAGGTTTTATTAAAAGAAGCCATGAACAAATCGGGACTTCGAAATTTTAGAGCTTATGTGCAGGAAAACAACACAGCTTCTCAAAAACTTTTCTCTTCGCTCGGTTATAAAAAAATCGGAACGGAAGTAATCAACGGAAAAACATATTTTAAATTTGAATACGCACCTGTTTTTATTATTGCGGAAATGTCGGCTAACCATTGCGGAGATAAAGAACTGGCTAAAAAAATTATTTTAAGAGCCAAAGAGGTTGGCGCTGATGCCGTTAAAATTCAGACCTATACCGCCGATACGATTACGATAGACTGCGATAATGAGGAATTTCAGATTAAAGATAAGGACAGTTTATGGAACGGCGAAAATCTGTATCGTTTGTATCAAAAAGCTTATACACCTTGGGAATGGCAAGGCGAGTTAAAACAGTATGCCGATGAAATAGGGATTCCTTTGTTTTCAACGCCGTTTGATTTTACGGCGGTTGACTTTTTGGAAAGCATCAATGTTTCAATCTATAAGATTGCTTCTTTTGAGGCAATGGATTATCCTTTGATTAAATATGCCGCAAGATTGGGCAAACCGATGATTATTTCAACGGGCGTTTCCTCTTTTGAAGAAATTCAGGGCGCGGTTGATGCGTGCAAGTCGGTTGGAAATGATGATGTGACATTGCTTAAATGTACGTCGGCATATCCCGCAAAACCGGAAGATATGAATCTGATGACGATAAAAGATATGATGGAACGTTTTGCGCCGCAAGGTGTTAAAATAGGTTTGTCCGACCATTCGATGAGTATTATACCGCCGGTGACGGCCGTTGCCATGGGCGCTAAAGTTATTGAAAAACACTTTACGTTGGATAGAAACTTAGGCGGTGCGGACAGCGGTTTTTCGCTTAATCCGGAAGAGTTTTCGGCAATGGTTAAAGCCGTGCGTGAAACCGAAAAAACTTTAGGAAACGTGGACTACAGCATCAATGAAAAGAACAGAAAATTTGCGCGTTCGCTTTATGTGGTTAAAGACATTAAACAAGGTGAAAAATTTACAAAAGAAAATGTCAAATCCATTCGTCCTTCAAATGGGTTGCATCCGAAATATTACGAAGAAATTTTGGGAAAAAATGCCGCGCGTGACTTGCCTTTCGGTACGGCATTAAAATCAGATGATATTTTATAAAAAAAACCGCCTTTAATAAGGCGGTTTTTTAATTTCAGATCACTGCACGAGTCTATCGACTACATCCGGATAGTAATAGCCTACATAGGCACGCATACAGGGGCGAAATCTGCCAAAGAACGGTATGATGTATGTTTCTTTGAACTCTTCATCATCGTTGGGGGACATCTCTTGATGCTTCAAAACAAAGTTAACCTCATACGGGGTAAATGATTGTGCACCGTA
>JAGCOI010000054.1 GCA_017645485.1 Alphaproteobacteria bacterium
CAACGTACATATTATCTTCCAAATGTGACGCATTAACGTTAATATTCACATTCAAAGAAGGTTGTGATTTAATTTCAGCAAAAATTTTCGGTGCATGAGGAAGTTCCAAAGACAAATCTTTAATATATTGGCTGTTAATGATTAAAGCCGGTTGCTCGTTTGCCATCATAAATACCTTTCTTAAAAAAATTAAACTTTTTCTTTCATAACGCAAATATTTTCTGCCGTCAAATGAAATATAATTGTTGATAATAACTTCAAAGTGCGTTATATAATCATCAAATATGTTTTTTAAGGAATAATAATGTTTGCATATATGGATTTAATTTTTTTAGGCATAGTGGTCGCTTTGATTTTATATAAATTAAACACTGTTTTAGGCACCCGTCCGAATAAACCTTTTATCAAGATTGTCAATAAAGCAGAATTTGATCGCATATATCAAATGCTCGAAAAAAAAGCGCAGGAAGATGAAAAATTTGCATCTGTTAAACTCTCAAATTCCTCACCTGATAATGTGTTGGCGCAAATTCCCGAATTTAATCAAACAGATTTTTTAAAACGCGCATCCAAAGTTTTTGAAATGGTTTTGGAAGCTTTCGCTTCTCAAGATAAAGAAACCTTAAAAATGCTGACAACGCCTAAACTCTTTCAAAAATTTGATGAAATTATCAAACAACGTCAAGCTGATGGTATAACGGCCGAAACGGATTTAATAAAAATTGATGAAATGCATATCTTAAATACGCGTATTTCCGAAAAAGGATTGGCTAAAATTGTTGTGGCATTTACATCTTCTCAAATTAACGTTCTAAAAAATGCCGACGGCGAATTGATTGAAGGTGATGAAAATTTTGTTCAAAAGATTACCGACACATGGACTTTTGAAAAAAACATCAACACATCTTCGCCGGTCTGGTTGCTGTCCTCAACAAAGAAAAAACAATGAAAAAATTCGTACATCTTTTTTTAATCGGTTTTTTGTTTTCTTGTTCTTCTCCAAAAGACACGATTGTTCAAAACGGACTTCAACTCAAAAAAGTATCTTTTGCGGATTTACGGGGGTTTGATGCGGATAATTTCGAATCTTTTGCAAATGCCTATGCACTCGGTTGCGAGGCTGTCGCCAAAAAGCCTTCCGTTTTAGAACGCGGTATGGTTTCCGTCAATCAAAATGCCTATCTGAATGCCTGCCGAAAATTTGAAAAATTACAAACAACCGATAAAGCCTCCATACAGGCATTTATCAAAGACAACTTCACACCTTATGCCGTTTCATACAACAATTCCGACATCGGGCAGTTTACCTCATATTACGAAGCAGAACTCAGGGCATCAAAAACAAAACACGGCAAATACAGATATCCCATATACGGGCGGCCGAATGATCTTGTTGAAATTAATTTAAAAGACTTTGATAAAAGTTTGCCCGACAAACGCATTTTAGGTCGTCTTGAAGGCGCCAAATTAAAACCTTATTACACCCGCAAACAAATAGAACAAAACGGCGTTGATGCACCCGTTATTTTATGGGGTGATGATAAAACGGATATTTTCCTGATGCAAATTCAGGGATCTGCCGTTGCTCTTTTGGATGACGGCTCGTCCATGCGCATCTCTTATGCCGATAACAACGGGCATCCTTTTGTCGGCATCGGCAGTCTTCTTGTTAAAAAAGGATTGATACAAAAAGGTCATGCCTCTATGGATAAAATCCGAGACTGGCTTAAAGAAAATACCAACGAGGCTGATATTCAGATGCAAGAAAATCCGCGATTTATATTTCATCAATTATCCGAAGCATCCGGACCTATCGGTGCACTCGGTGCGCCCCTTACCGCCG
>JAGCOI010000055.1 GCA_017645485.1 Alphaproteobacteria bacterium
GAAGTCTGTTTTCACCGTAAAATTGAAATTGTTTATTTTCCGCTTCGGTGATGCCGTCGGTATATAAAAACAGGCGGCTGCCCGGATGAAGCGTTAAAGTTTGTGTAACAAAATGAAAGTTTTTGCGTACACCTAAAACAACATTTCTTTCGGGGCGAATAAATGTATATCCCTCGCCATTGTCAATGAGCGGATGCGTGTGTCCGGCATTTAAATATTCGACTTTTCCCGTTATAATGTCAATAACGGCAATAAAGACGGACACAAACATACAACTGTCATTACCTTCGTATAGTTCGTTATTGATTTGCTCAAATGCATCGGACAGCGTTTTCCTTTCTTTAACCATATCTTTGATAAGTGTTTGCGCTTTCATCATGTAAAGAGCGGCAGGAATACCTTTACCGGAAACATCCGCAACAAGAATGGCAAAATGTGTTTTATCCGTAAAGAAAAAGTCATAAAAATCACCGCCGACCTGACGCGCGGGAATCATGCGTGTGCTGATTTTAAAAGCATCATGCGAGGGGTAATTAACGGATAAGGCCGCTTTTTGTATGTTTTGAGCAATAAGCAGTTCACTGGCGCTTTTTTGCTTTGTTTGTGCTTCATCATTTTCTTTTTGAATATAGGTCAGAAGGTTTGTGCGCATATCAGACATTGTTTTGGCTAAAATGCCGATTTCGTCTGAGGAAGAAATGGTATGCAGAGAATGTGTAAAATTGCCTTTGCCGTATTGCGCCGCGATTGTGCTGAGCGTCAGAAGCTGTTTTGTTGCACGATGGCAAATACGGTAGATGAAAAAGGATAAAATCAACATACCGATTAAAAGCGGAATAGCCATCAGATATTTAATATGTTTAATAGGCTTTGTGATATCATCTTCGGAATAGACAAGAAACAATCCCCATTTTAATGCCGGCACGGGTGCAAAAAAGAAAATAGCGGATTGTTTGAAAACAGAAGATCTGGCAATGTTCATCGTGCCGGAGCGACCGCTTAAAAGCTGTCTGCCGGCATCCGCCAGTTCGGGAATGTTGAGTTTGTCGGCCAGTTCAAAGACCGTCATCTTCAGAGCAATATTCGGATCGGGGTGTGCAATATAAAGCCCCGTTCGGGATACAAGTAACAATTTGCCTGTGTCGGCAAATGAGAAACTGTTGATGCTGTTTGTCATTTGCGTTAAATCAACCGTTAAGGCAACCAGCCCGTCAAAATCGGTACTGTTTTGGAACATAAAAGGCAAAAGACATGTAACAACGGTTTTGTTTGTGTTTTTATCAAGATACGGTTCGGACCAAAAAATTTCTTCCGCTTTAGGGACGCGTTTAAACCATGGAAAAATATCATAAAAATTGTGAATGATTTCTTTATTAAATGAAATACCTGTTTCGTCTTTTGCCGCCCGATACAATGTGCCCGATGAAACATCTTCGGGCGAAAAAATGTATACCCATGCATCGGTAAATGTGAAGGCGGATAAGTCGAAAGTTTTAATGGTGGAGTTCAAGACAAGTTTAAGCGAAGAAATATCTTTGTCTTGCAATTGTTTAAGCATATTTTTGGTGTTGAGCGTCAGCTGTTCGGTATCGAATGCCAAATGAGATATGTCATTAACGTATGATTGAACGGACTTGATGCCCATTTCTTTTGTTTTAATGCTGACAATGTTTTCCGAACGATTGGATAAAAAGAAAACAAGTGCCGTAAAAACGATAAAGACACATGTTAAAATACTGAAACTGAGTTTGAAAGCCAGCGACTGTCTGTTGAGCCATAATTTGAAAATTTTTTTCATGCCTTAGGTTCTAAAATATTGGAAAAACCCGTATATTCAAAAACAGAACGTATGGAATCGGAAACATTGACCAATAGGATTTTGCCACCTGTTTCTTCCAGATTTTTTTGCAGTTGCAAAAACGCACGCAAACCTGCGGAAAAAACATATTCAACATGTTCCATGTCGCAAATCAGTTGCTTGACGTTTGTTAAGTCGAGACTGTTTAAAAAATCGGGCGATGTGTTCGGATCAAGCCATCCGAAAAGACGGCAGGTTAAGACATCGTTTTCTCTTGTTTGTTCAATTTTTAATGTTTTTGCTTCGTTTTCCATGGCATTTTCCTTTATGCAACAAATACTGAATTAAAATTTATAAAAAAAACGTAAAGTTGTCAAGCACAGAAAAACAAAACTCTTAAAAATGTTTGTAAAAACAGAGTAAATATCGGTTTATTTCAAAATTGCAAAAATTGATGTAAATTTTAACAAAACATTCATATAAAATACTTAGAATATGTACTATAATGATACAGAAAAACCTTGACGAGATTCGTTTTTAGGTTTATTCTTGGCCAGGATAAATTTTTTTTAGGACGTATTGCAATGCGTAAGATTTGGGTGTTCTTGTTTTTAGGGGCGATGTGTGCGCCCTTTACGGCACAAGCAAAAGTGTGCTTTTTGCCGAGTGTTTTCGGTGGCGATGAGTATTGTTTGTCTGATGAAGAAGCTGCCCAATACGAAGGATGTCGGGGTTTTGAACAAACGGTGCCTTGTTTGCCGGGGCAGGAACAGCTGAGCTGTACGCATAACGGCAAAACTTATTACCATTGCTATTGCAGAAAAGACACCTATACTTATGCAGACCATCCGGAATATCGATGCAAAGAGGGATACACCGAAGAATGCGGATGTATTGCCCAAAATGTTGAGTGCGCACCGGAATATATGTATAGAGGCGACGGCTTCGGACATTGTAAAGACTATCCGAGGGCGCGCGGTGTTGACGGTTGCGTGTTGCCAAACGGCGAGGTGTTTTATAAGTCATGTACATGTTCGGAACAAGATTATCCTTATGAGTGCCGCGAGACAGGGCTTAAAAAGCCGCAGGATCCGGATATGAAGTGTGTGGCACCTGATGGCAGTGAACGTTATTCAAAATGTTATTGCGATGCGGAACACGGTTGGAGCCCGAATGAATGTAAGGATCAGGGTGCGGGTTGTACCGAACCTGTTTCTCAAGTGACGGCAAATGCCGGCGAATTAATCTGTTCGCAGTGTAAGGAAGTGGCTTGCGGTAATGAGAACCTGACCAATATTGAAACGGTATATTGCGATGATGCCGGCAAAGTAACGTACAGTTGTGAAGCTTTGGGTTATACCTATGCACCGAACGGCACATGTCCGGCCGGAACACGTGATGCCGGTAAAGAGGGTGTGAGATGTCCGTTTGACAGGAACTTTATGAATTGTGATGTGTTGACAAAGTGCGCGCAAACAGAAGAACAGTGCAAGAAAAACAATGTCGGTGCAACGAAGTGCGAGAGAGATGAAACGATTGAACTCGGCACAAAATGCTGGACGGTAACGGAATGTGATGAAAGCAAAGGATATATTTCAACAGGTCTCGGTACATGTATGCGTTTGGGGTGTTCCGAGGGCTATCAGCCTGGATTAACGGCGGGACAATGCTCCGGCGGTAAATATATGGGTCTTGAAAAAAATTTGGATGCTCAAGGTCGTGTCAGATACAGCGGCGGTGAAGAATGTGCCAAATGTGTTTGTAAGATTCCGGACACGGCAACATGTTATTATACAAGTCATAAAACGGATACAACCGAACCGATACAGTTAAATGAACGTGTATCGCATATGCCCGTTTATATCGGATATAATGCTTATTTGGAAGATAAGTGTTGTAACGGATATTATGCAACATGTCACAGTTCGTGCGAAGGGGATATGTATGGCATTTACGATAAGGCAAGACCGAAGGTTCTTATCGGATATTTTGATGATAAATATAATGCATATGATTTGACGGGGCAACCGATTGGTCAAGTCAATAAGACGACGGGAAAAGTTTATTCGGGCTTAACTGAAATAGGCAGTGCCCGGAAATTGTTTGATGTGCATGCCACGGGTTATACCGTGTGTGAAGCTTGCGGTCAAAAGTATTATACACTTGTATCGTGTGAAGAAGGATATGCGCCGAGTGACGGTCAATGTGTTGAGCGTAAATGCGATACGATAAACGGATATCGCGCGATTAAAGATTCGAGTGAATGCGAAACGAACGGCGGTTTATACAAGGGTAAAGAAGGCTGGGATACAGTTAATCAAGCGGATCCTCAAAATCCGACAAATCCGGTTCAGAGCGGTGATATTGTTTGTAAAAAGTGTGTTTGTAACGCATCGGCCGATAAATGTAAATGGAGTGATAAAAATAAAGATAAAGACGGCGAACTTAAAGATGAAGATTTATGCTGTAACGGATATTATAAAGACTGCCATGTCAGCGAAAGTATGCCGAAAACGGCAACGGAAGCCGCGTGTCAAGATGCAAAGGCAACTTCCAAGAAAAGATATAAAGCTTGCGGTCAACCCGAAAAGTGTGTGATTGAAGACTGTATATCGGGTTATGATTTAATAAATAATAAGTGTATTATATCCTCTTGTCCCGTCAATTATGATACAGGTAAGCAATCCGTAAATGACTGCGGCAGCGGTTCGGGTTGGTCTATATCGGTGGCCGAGGAAAACGGAGAACAAATTTCTCAAGGGGGTAAAAAGTGTACCAAATGCGAATGTACGGCATCCGCAGATTGTAAATGGAGTGAAGTTAATGCCGGTAAGGCCAGTTTGGGCGATGTATGTTGTAACGGTTTGTATAAAACCTGTATAAGTCAATGTGCAGGTGTAAGTAATGAGGCTCAATTAGTGACGGGCGCAGGTGCCGATGCAAGTCAAGGTGTTGCCAATAAGGAAACATGCAAAGCTTGCGGAAATACAACATATATAGCGACGGCATGTCGAACATTAAACGGTTATGTTTTAAAAGACGGCAAGTGTGAACATCAAGGTTGTCCGGCAGGTTGGTGGACAGAGGGTTCTCAAACATGTTCGGAAGGTGAGGAAGCCGTTGCCCATGAAATAAATACCGATAACGGGCACAGATGTATGCAGTGTCAAGTGGCAAAATGTGCCGCCGGTTATGCTACGGATGAACTCGGTTGTGCAACCGAAACGGTCAGTTCGATGTATTGGAAAGTCAATACAAGCAAGAAACAAGGTAAATCCGGCAGTAAAGATTGTTATAAATGCGAAGCCAAGACATGTGTTGATATGGGCGGTAAAACAGAGTGCGATCCGGCAACGGAAAATTCAACGCCCGTGACGTATTTTGACGGCAGTGATCAAACATTTAAGACAGATTGCAGTACGTGTACCGAAAAAACAAAAGATGAGAAGTGTTCTTATGCGTATGGTAATAAATATTTCGGATATGAAGAAGGTAAAAAATGCGGAACAGCTGCAAACGGCGGTGTTGCCGTGGGTGTGTTTAAGGCAACGGAAGACGGCTGTTTCACTTGTTCCACTTGTGCAGAAGCGGGCGAAGGGTATTATTCATCGCAAACGAAATGTCCGAAGGGATATACATGTGAATATAATAATGATACCGGCTGCTATATGATAATCGGTTGTGCAAATAACTATTATGAAAATGATTGCGCCATAAAAGAACACGGTAATGAAGGTTGGGATTGGACGGAAGTTGTTTTGGAAATGCCTTATGCGACGCCGAAATGCGGTAGTTGTGCGGCAAAACAATGTCCCGATAATTTGTCGGCATCGCCTCAATGTGCGGCCGGCAGAGAAGTCGTTCAACTTGCAACATCATATTCGGGTTCTGCAACTTGCGGCAGTTGCGTATGTGCACAGGGATATGGCGAAAGCCTTGATAAATGCGGCGAGACGAAAGAAGTCGGTTGGAAATTTGATGAAAATGACACAAATACATGTAAAGAATGTAAGGTTCGTACGTGTGAAGATTACGGATACACCGAAGATAAGGGCGATAAAAAAGGTTATGTTAAATCTGAAAGAAAAGTAACAATCGGCGATAATACGGAATATAGTTGTTACGAATATCTGCCTAAAGAAAAATGTGACGGCGACGGCGTTTTAAATCTTGAAGCTTGCGGTGTCGGCGCGTGGAAATTGTCAGGGTGGAACGGTGATCAGGTTGGTGAAGAAAAATGTTATAACTGTGAGCCGGTAAGAACAACTTGTCCGGAAGGAACCGGGTCGAGCGATGATATGAGCACATGCGGTGCAAACGGCGCGCTCGGTTGGGAGTTGACGGAGACAATCAATACATATAAGAACGGTGATGAACCTTGCTATACCTGTAAGGCTTTGAAATGTGAAGATAATTATGTTATTAATGCGGACTGCCATCCGTTAAGTGAAATTAAAGTTGCTTCATCGACAAGATATAACGGTGCAAACGTATGTTATACATGTGTATGTAATACCCCGAATTATCAATCTGATGCCGCAAACTGCGGTACAAAGGGCGATATGGGCGGATGGAAATTTAATACGTCCGATAAATGTAATTATTGCTCTGTTAAAGACTGCACCGATTACGGATATGAAGGATTGAGCTGTGCAGAAGGATATGAACCTTCAGCTCAGTCTAATGAGTATTTAGGTGATGAACAGAAAACATGCGTGACCTGTCAGGTTAAAAGATGTGCTGCCGGATATGCAACACCGACAGAAGGTTGCGGTGATTACAGAAAATTGAATCCGAATGTTTCGAACGGTAAGTCCGGCGAAGAAATTTGTTATCAATGCGTGTGTAATAATGATATAGGTTATTATGAACAAACACCTACCGGGGCACGCGTTGACAGTCAACAATATGACGGATGTGTCAAGCCGACGGGATGCGCGGATAATTTGGTTATTTCAGGTACTGCGGGGTTAAGCTATTTCAATACAACAGAGGCAGGTACTTTCAATATAGGTTCGACATCGGCAACATGTTATGCCGTGAACGGATGTAATGTGGCGACATCAACGCTCGGTACGCCGACGGCTGAACGGCAAAAAATGTTTGAATATTCTTATTATGAGCTTGCGGGAACAAAATGTTATTATCCGACGGATTGTAAGTCAGGTTATTTGAGAGGTTTGGAATGTAATGACCCGCTTGCCGGCTATACGTTAGCTTATGAAGCTGTTGAACGTGATACATGGATTGATATAACGTGTCGTTTGTGCAGAGAAAAATCTTGCCATTCACAAGACTATTATAATGTGAGCGGTACGGAATATTTATGTCCGGCAGACAGAACATGTATTTTGGAAACAACGCCGCTCGGCTCAAAGTGTAATCAAGGGCAAGCCTGTGCAACGACTTCGGATTATGTCCATCCGTCCGTTAAAGATGTTGTTCACTTTAAGTATGGCGGGACGAACGTGTTCGGCAGATCCGCAAGTGATATGTTGGACTGCGTTGAATTGACGGGATGTAATACCGACCAAGGGTCTTATGATTCAAAAGCAGGTGTTGCGAATTATCTGCACGTTGTTGAAGGATTGGTGAATTTTTCAAATTATAAACAAGGCACAAAAGAATGCTTTACCGGTGTTTACTTCTGTAACAACGATTTAGAGTATTATGACACTGATTCGCTTTGTGTCGGCGCATATGTCGGACGTAAGTGTGTTGTTGAAGATATTACACAATGTTATATTAAAGGTTTGTGTGATAACGAAAAAGGTTATTGGGATAAGAAAACAACCGGTTCGGAACCGGCGGCAAATTGCTTGGAAGCTTATCCGGTCGGACATATTTGCTTGTTTAACAATGCGGCAAATTCACAATGTTATTATAAGACGGCATGTAACGGCAACAGATATTATACCGATGAGCAAACTTGTGAAAGCAAGCACACAGGACGTACTTGTTCGATTGGCGATAATACGGATTGTTATGTGCCGAAGGGATGTGATACCGAGCACAACTATTGGGATACGGATCAAGATTGCGTATCGCACAATGCGGGCTGGTTATGTAATGATGACAATGTTGAAAAATGTTTTGTAAAATATAAATGCGATAATACACACTGCGATGCAACCTGCAGTACGGAAACGGTTGTTTGCCCGAGCTCGCAATATCCTTTCACAAAACGTGATCATGCCGATATGCATGGTGAATGTCAGCCGATTTCGGCCGGCGGTACATTTAACTGTTCATATGATACAAAAGTCTATGAATCGTTTACATGTCATGACAGTGACGGTTGGAAATATGATAATAAAACAAAACCGACAGAGTGTATTTCAAAGGTTTGTTCCGACTTTGACGATTATAAACTCGCCGAATGTCCGACAGACAGATATGTATGTTTGAACACAACGCGGACTTTAGGCAGTGTTGCAAAACAGTGTTATAAACTGAACGGATGTAATGCAACACACTGCGGTCAGGATTGTGCAACAACGCTTGATGCTTGCGAAGGGTTCCCGTATTCAGTGATTGCGCATGCGACCATGACACCGGGTGCAGAGCATAAGTGTGATAAAATTACAAAGACAAACGATACATGTAATCATGAAGACAAATATGACGGCTTTACATGTAATGACGGCTGGAAGAAGAATGCGGCCGGTACGGCTTGTATTGCCAAGACTTGTGCCGATTATCCGGATTTCCCGGATGCAACATGTCGAGACGGCTTTGACTGCTCGCATGAACCGAAGAATTTGGGCGATGTGATGACAGAGTGCTATGTACATGATAAGTGCGATTCTTCACACTGCGGTGAAAACGGTGTCGGTTGTGCGACAGAACTTAATGCTTGTGCAGGCTTTCCGCACTCTGTGATTGCAAATGCGACGATGAATACGAGCGCAGGTCATACGTGCGATAAGATAACCAAGACGGCAGATAAATGTGTTCATGAAACAAAATATAATGACTTTACATGTAATGACGGTTGGAAGAAAAATGCGGCCGGTACGGCTTGCGTGGCTAAGACCTGTGCCGATTATACGGATTATCCGGATGCATCTTGCTCATCGCCGTACGTTTGCAATAATCAAAAGAAGAATTTGGGCGGTGTGATGACGACCTGCTATGTGAAGACAGGTTGCGACACAAACCACTGTAACTGGACGGCCTGCGATAAAGACGTGAAGCCTTGTTCGACATATCCGTACAATGCAATTGCTCACGCAACGATGGGTAATGCTTGCGCCAAACGTGTGAAGAACGGTGAAGCATGTGCCGATTCAACCGTGTATGATTCATTTACATGTAACACCGGTTGGAAAGTTTCAGGTACAAGCTGTATTGAGAAACATTGCAGTGACTATAACAAAGATCCGGATAACTTCCCTGAAGATTCTTGTGATGCAAACTGCTTTATTTGTACGTCAAAATCCGAACCGACGGGCGATAAAAACACAACCTGTTGGCATAAAGAAAACAAGGTGTGTTCGACATACACCGGTTGGATGGCTGCAAATGAACGCAGTACGGATTATTTCACGTATGAGAGCGACCAGAAATGTACAGGTGCCGTGAACGGTGTTAATACAAACACGACGTGTTATAAGGTAAACGGATGTAATGCGGCTAACGGTTATCTGCCTTCTACCGAGGTTAGTGCAGACATATTTATATATGACGAAAAGAGTTCGGGCGGTTATACTTGCCGTAAGGCTTTGAGTTGTAAAGAAAGCAACAATTGGTTCAATTATGATAAGTTAGGTCAGTATAAAGGTATTTACTTTAACTTAAATGAAGATACAAAGAGCGGTGTTGCCTGCTATAAGGTGTCGGGTTGTTCGCAATATGCATACAGCAGTCAGCCGGATACAACATATTTCAAATCAACGAAGTTTGATGAGACATATTCCAACGGCAAGAAATGTTGGATTATGACCGGTATGGCAGATTATGCTTATGCAAGTGCGGAATTACCGAAGTTCTTTGCATATGAAAATCAGACGGCATATTTGAACGGTACAAGCACGCAAAAGACATATTATCGCGTTAAACAATGCGCACAATATGCTTATGATGCTCAGCCGAGCAGTAAGTACTTTACATCAAGTTCGCAAACAAGAAAGAAACTCGGCACAAGTACGGATATTACGTGTTGGAATGTGACGGGTAAGACAAATTACGCCTATGAAGCGAGCGGCAAAGAAACGAGATATTTTGCCTATGATTCAGGGGTGACACGCTATTTGAACGGTACAAGTACGCAAGTGACATATTATAATGTGACGGGTTGTGCAAGCAGTGCTTCAAATACGAGCCAAAACACAACAATTTATGTTGTTCGTGATAAGACACAATATCTGGAAGGTACATCAACAACTCTTAAATGTTATTCACCCGAGAGTTGTAACAAGGGTTATAAACAAGCGACGGCTTCGAACAATTACGGCTTCAGTTGTACAATATGTCCGACAGGTTCGTATAACGATACGGCAGGTAGTGCAACATGTACAAGTTGTTCGGCGGGTACTTATTCGGCAGCACAAGGTGCGACATCGGTTTCAACATGTACAAAATGTGTGGCCGGTAAATGGTCGACGGCCGGTGCCAGCCAATGCACAAATTGTGCGGACGGTAAATGGTCGACAGAAGGCAGAGGCTCTCAATGTGTTGATGATTGCGAAGCAGGTTATTCATGTAAAGACGGTTCTAAGACAAAATGCGGTGTCGGTACATGGGCAGGTGCCGGTCAAAGTGCTTGTACACAATGCGTAGCGGGTACATATTCAACAGCACTTGGTGCGACATCGGTTTCAACATGTACAAATTGTGCGGCCGGTAAATGGTCAAATGCCGGCAGAGGCTCTCAATGTACAGATAATTGCGAAGCAGGTTATGCATGTAAGAACGGGGCAAAGACACAATGCGTTGCCGGTACGTATGCGCTTGCCGGTCAAAGCACTTGTACAAACTGTGCGGCAGGTAAGTGGTCAACAGCAGGTCGGACAAC
>JAGCOI010000056.1 GCA_017645485.1 Alphaproteobacteria bacterium
GACGGCAAAACAAAGAAACTGCCCGGCACATCATTTGAAAATCAAACATGGATCGGCATTGAAAAACACTCCTTAAACGGTCATGGTGTGGATGATATTTTTTCATTTGACTTATGTGATAAAAACTTCATGAAAATTGACAATCTGTTTACCGTTATCAATATCAGCACCAGTGCCAATCCGCATGCACATAAAGAAAACAGCTATCATGAAGAAAAAGCTTTGCAGGCAGCCTTAAAGTTGCAAGAAGAGGGAACTTTCATGTCCAACATTCAAATTCGCAATCAGATCCGAGGCGACAGAAGAGGGCGCATTGTTGAAGAATATTCTTACGATGAACTCCAAGAAGCACGAAAGAACAAATCAAAAAATCAAAAACCGTATCGTCGTTCGGGGCGCGGCGGCAGATAAAAACTTTCTGTGAAGTAATGCATCTTTCTTGTTTTTTTCTATATCCCGTTGATATATAATCCGGCCCATGAAGAAACTTACAAAGTACATATCCAAAGAGGTAACGTGCGGTTTTTTGCTCGTCGTATTTTCGTTGTTATCGATGCTTTGGCTCACACAATCTCTGCGTTTTGTAGAGATGGTCACAAACAAAGGCTTGCCTTTAAGGCTTTTTATTGAGCTGACTTCACTGTTAATGCCTCAGCTGTTTGTCGTTTTGTCACCGATTGCCGTTTTTGCGGCGGTGTTGTTTGTATACAACCGTTTACTTGCCGACCGAGAACTTGTTATTATGCAAGCTGCCGGCATCAGCCCTTTAAGAAATGCCGTACCTGCCTTTTTGGTCGGTATTGTATTATCATTTTTTGCGGCATATGTACAAAACATCGGCATTCCGGCCGCGGAAAATGCCTTCAGACGTTTAGAATGGGAAGTTAAAAACAACATATCTCATTTAATGTTTCGCGAAGGTGAATTTACAAGCTTAAAAACGGGCTTAACCGCTTTCATAACAAAACACGAAAAAGACGGTTCCGTATCCGGCATTTTGCTTGTTGATGAAACAAACCCCAACCAAAAAATCACATTATCGGCACAAAAAGGGCGCATTATATACGAACAAGATCATCCTCATGTTATTTTAGTCAACGGGGCACGGCAAGAAATCGACGTTGACAGCAATCGTTTTTCTTCCTTAAACTTCGAGCGCTATTCGGTTGATTTGGGGGGCTTTGCCAAGGGCGGATTAAAACCCGCATCCGTTCGCGAGAAAAAAATACACGAATTATTAGGTGCTCAATATAACAACTCTTTATCCGATGCCGAAAAACGTAAATATATCGTTGAAGGGCATCGACGTTTAACAACCCCGTTATATAATCTTTTATTTGCTTTGCTTGCCTGCACCGGTTTATTGATAGGCAACTTCAACAGGCGCGGCCAAACAAAAATCATCTGCATATCGGTATTTTTTATGATTCTTATTTTAGGGCTTGACCTTATTTTTACAAATTTAGCCGGAAAGTTTTTATATTTTCTGCCGCTTTTGTATTTAAACTGCCTGTTACCTCTTTTGGTATGCATCTATTTATTGATATTTTACAATCCGTTTTTCATAAATGTTTTGAAGAACAAATGCGGAGGTTTAACGCATGCTTTGTAAAAAATATCTGATTTTAACATTACTGTTTTGCTTTACACAGGCTGTCAGTGCCGAACCGATTGCGGGCGAAATTTCGAAAAGAGAAGAATCCGAACCGCACATCACCTTTGAACCCAGTCATAACATTACCGACATTCTGCAAACGCCTGAAGAACAATCGACCGAGCCGGATATATATTTTAATGCGGATGAATTACTGACAAATCAAAAAGAACAAACAATTGAAGCCACCGGACACATTGAAATCCATCGTGCAGACCTGACGCTATATGCCGACAAATTAATATATAACCAACAAAAAAATACCATATCCGCGTATGGAAACGTTATATTAACCGAACCGAACGGCACAAAAATTTTCTCTGAAGAAGTTAATTTGAGTGATAAATTAACAGATGCCGAAATGAATGAAATTAAAGTGATTATGCGTGACGGAAGCAAGCTTTGGGCAGAACATTTTCACAAAAAAGCCAACAACAACAAAGTTATGCACTATGTTACTTACACGCCTTGCGATTGTTGCGAAACCAACAGCGGCAAATCGCCTTTGTGGCGCATCAGGGCGCGCAAAGTCAGCCACGATGCCAAAAATCAAGACATGAATTATAATGATGCGTTTTTGGATATTAAAAATGTACCTGTCTTGTACACACCGTTTTTATCGCATCCGGACCCGACGGTTAAACGCCGCTCCGGTTTTATGCCGCCTAAAATAGGTCACTTAACTTATTTGGGCAACTTTTTACAAATCAACTATTTTTGGAATATCAACAATCAGTCGGACATTTTATTTTCACCTCTCTTTTCGACCGATAAAAAAGTTGTATTCGGCGGGCGCTATCGCGGATATTCTCAAAACGGTTATATTGAAGCCGAAGGTACATATTTAAATGATGAAAACCCTCAAAGACAAAACAACCGTGGCAATTTGTTTTTGACCGGCCGTTATGAATTAAATGATTTATGGGTTGCATCAACGCATTTAAACTATGCTTCCGACAGCTTATATTTAAAAGAACTTTCTCTTAAAAATGATGATCAGGCCTGGCTTCATTCCGATGTTATGTTTGAGCGTTTCAACGGGCGCAATTACACTGCCCTTCAAGCCTATTATTACAAACTCATCAGTTATGATTTACGCTTAAATGACAGCACTCAATTTAAGCACATGAAATATAACAAACCGCTTGTTTTACCGCTTATTCAATCTGAGGTTATATCCGATTCTTTTAAGAACGGTTCATATTTCAAAAACGATTTTTCGATAGCCTCTCTATATCATGCCGACGGCGGTCAATCTCAACGTGCCAGCATGATTAATTCATTTAATTTACCATGGACAAGCCGTTTTGGTGAAAGATATAAAATTTCCGCCTCTGTTAAAACGGATGCCTACCATGTGGAAGAATATAAATATCAAAAACGCCAAAAAGGTTATCATGGCAACCCCGTACGTATCTTTCCGCAAGCCGGCATTGAATGGAAATTGCCTTTTGTAAAAGCGACCGAAACCACCAGACAAATTTTCGAACCCGTTATCGTAGGTGTTGTTTCGCCCAATGCAGACAACAAAGCAAACCGCATTCCGAATGAAGACAGCCAAGATGCCAGTTTGGAAGACACAAACATTCTCGATTTAAATCGTTATGCCGGTTATGACAGAAACGACAACGGCAGCCGTATCAGTTACGGTTTTAACTGGAACACATACGGCAACATCATGGGGCGTACTTCGGCGTTTTTTGCACAAAGTTATCAGTTTAATAAACAAACAAGCTTTTCTTACGATACCGACAATACTGGTCATTTTTCGGATTATGTCGGACGTATATATGCCGCCCCTGCCGATTATTTAGATTTAATTTATCGTTTCAGATTAGATAAACAGGATTATAATTTAAAATATAACGAACTGGCGGCCAAACTCGGTACCAATATGTTGAATTTGTACGTTTCGTATATATATATGCAAAAAAACAAAAATGCCTCCGAAGCCTTATCTGAAAGAAACGAGTTATACACCTCGCTTCATATCGGTCTGACGCGCGATTGGTCCTTAAACATTTATAACAGACAAGATTTAGTACATAACGGCGGCTCATTGGAACACGGCGGAAATTTAATTTACGAGGATGAATGTTTAATGTTCGTCACAAATGTTAAAAAATACAATTCGAATGATCCGAATTTTAATGATTCATACGAATTTACATTTTCATTTTATTTAAAAACTTTAGGCGGATTAGGTTCTTAACAAGGAGAAAAACTGTGAAATACATTTTAGGCGTTTTTGTTGCTTTATTTTCTTTTGAGGTGATGTCGCAAACAATTTCCGCATCCGATTTAGATGCGGCCGCTCGCACTTCAAAAGGCACATCTGTTATGTTCAAACAACAACCTGCGCAACCGGATTACAACCAACAACGATACGAACAGGAAAAACAGCGATACGAAGAACAAATGCGCACACGCGAAGAAGCATACAAAAAAGCCGAAGAAGAACGCCTTAAAGCACTCCGTCCCGTCAATTTGTTCGGCAAAGCTCTTAAAATTTATGCAACGGTTAACGGCGAAGTCATCACCACAAAAGATATGCAGGAACGCGCCAATATTTTTGTTGCAACAACACAAATTCCGATTACACCGCAAAATAAAAAAATGATATTGGAACGTGTCTTTCAAGGTGTCGTGGATGAAAAAATCAAAATTCAGGAAGCGCATCGAAACAATGTACACATCTCCCCGAAAGACTTAAACGAAGGCATTCAAAATTTTGCCAAATCAAACGGATTAACCGTCGATCAGTTACAACAAATGCTTAATCAAACACAAGTCAACTCAATCGTATTTGCAGAGCAGATAAAATCCGAAATGGCATGGGCACGTTTGGTTCAATTAAAAGCCATGCAAACCGTCCGTATTTCGCAAAGCGATATTAAAAATGCCATCAATCTCATCACGCGCGATAAAAACAAGCAAAAATTTATGATATCCGAAATTGTTATTGCAAAAAAAGACGGCAAACATATAAACATGCTGGTTGAAAATCTGCGGCAAGACCCGCGCTTTGAGCTTTACGCCATGCAGTTTTCTCAAAGTCCGACATCCAAAAACGGCGGCAATTTAGGTTGGGTAAGTGCCGAACAGCTTCCCGAAAAGCTTGTTAATGTGCTAAAAAACATGAAAGAAGGTCAAATATCCGATCCGATATCTCTCGGCACCGATTATTATATTTTAAAACTACAAAAAAGATACACACCGGGTGTTGATACAATGCCTGTACCATCCGAAAAAGAAATAGCCAGAATACTCGAAAACAAAAAAATGGAAGAAATCGCGAACAAATATTTGCGTGATTTAAAAAACAAAGCTGTTATCGATCGGAAAATGTAAATGGACTTTGCAAAAACCTTAAAACAAACCGTTGAAGAATATGGTTTAAATGCCAAAAAATCATTGGGGCAAAATTTTTTGCTTAATCAGAACATCCCCGATAAAATCATCAATTTATCTTTAGAAAAGCAACATCTTAATGATTTCAGCGCATTTCATGTTCTTGAAATC
>JAGCOI010000057.1 GCA_017645485.1 Alphaproteobacteria bacterium
AAATTTTTTTGCAGAGCCTTTGCCTCGCGTTCAAAACGAAAATCTCTGCGCTGTTTTTTAATTTTTTCCGTCATTTGATACCTCACCCTCCAATTTTTCTAACCTTAACGACGTTTTATATGAAATGCAACTCAAAAACATAACATATTCTTCAATAAAATGGTTGACTAAAACATATTTTTATGTCACAATGCAAAACAGATTTCAAGCAAGGAAGGAATAAGCTTATGGAAGGTACCTCATCAAAACAAAAAAATCAAATGTCGCATCACAAAATCAGCGCACGCAATAATCAAGATTTAAATCGAAAAAAGCGCCTTGACAATATTTTAAGGTACCGAGAAAAAATCTTGGGGCAAAAATTGTCACCTGAGCTTAAAAAAGCATATCTTTTGAAAATGAAACAAAACGGTTAGAATTTTTTCAAACAAAAAGCGCCGCACTGATTGTACGGCGCTTTTTATTTGGCTTGTTTAAGCTGATTTTTTCTTTTTCTTTTTAATCAAAATCGGCTCTGCATTGTCATTAACCACATGTTCATTGACAATCACTTCAGTAACATCTTTCATATCGGGAATGGCATACATTAAATCAAGTAAAATGCCTTCCATGATGGCACGTAACCCTCTGGCACCGGTTTTCTTTTCAATCGCCTTCTTGGCAATCGCACGAAGTGCATCTTCGGTCACCGTCAGTTTCACGTTTTCCATATCAAACAGCGTCGTATATTGCTTAATAAGTGCATTTTTCGGCTCTGTCATCACTTTAATCAAAGCATCTTCATTTAAGTCATTTAAGGTTGCAATAATCGGCAATCTTCCGATAAGTTCCGGAATAAGCCCGTATTTTAACAAATCTTCCGATTGAACATCTTTTAAGATTTCGCCGATACCCGCCTCGGTTTTGGAGGCCACTTTGGCACCAAATCCGATAGATGTTTCTTTACCGCGTTTGCCGATAATTTTTTCAAGCCCCGCAAATGCGCCACCGCATATAAACAAAATGTTCGTCGTATCCACATGCAAAAACTCTTGTTGAGGATGTTTGCGCCCGCCTTGCGGAGGCACATTGGCAACCGTACCTTCAATAATTTTCAACAGAGCCTGCTGAACACCCTCGCCCGACACATCACGGGTAATGGACGGACCGTCCGTTTTTCGTGTAATTTTATCTATTTCATCAATATACACAATTCCGCGCTCGGCCTTTTCAATATCGTAATCAGCCGCCTGAACAAGCTTTAAGATAATATTTTCAACATCTTCGCCGACATAACCTGCTTCGGTTAAGGTTGTTGCATCCGAAATCGCAAAAGGCACATCCAAAATGCGCGCAAGCGTTTGCGCCAACAATGTTTTACCCGAGCCTGTCGAGCCGATTAAAATCACGTTTGACTTAGAAATTTCAACATCTTTATTTTCGTTTTTGGAATTTAAGCGCTTATAATGGTTATAAACCGCCACGGATAAAACCTTTTTAGCTTCGTCCTGCCCAATCACATACTGATCCAAAAAACCTTTAATTTTGGAAGGTGTCGGCAACTCCCCGTCAAACAACGGACCGCCTGATTTTTCGGCGTGTAGCTCATCGGTTACGATATTGATACATACTTCAATACACTCATCACATATATAAACACCTCTGCCGGCAATCAGCTTTTTAACTTCATTCTGACTTTTACCGCAAAACGAACAATGTAATGTTTTATCTTCTTCACTCATATTAAATTCCTTATTTTACTGTCAAACGATTGGTCACAATCTCATCTATTAAACCGAATTTTTTAGCTTCCGTCGGTGTCATAAAATTATCTCTGTCCATGGCTTTTTCAATAACTTTAATCGATTGCCCCGTATTTAAGGCATAAATTTCATTTAAACGTTTGCGCATATCCAAAATCAATTTAGCCTGAATTTCAATATCCGCCGCTTGCCCTTTGGCGCCGCCGGAAGGTTGATGAATCATAATTTGAGAATTGGGCAAAGAATATCTTTTTCCTTTGGCACCGCCCGCAAGCAAAAATGATCCCATTGAACACGCCTGCCCGATACACAGTGTTGCCACATCACAAGAAATATACTGCATTGTATCATATATAGCCAAACCCGATGTAATCACACCGCCCGGCGAGTTAATATAAAGGAAAATATCTTTTTTCGGATCTTCGGATTCCAAAAACAACAATTGTGCGCACACAAGCGAAGATACCTCATCGTTCACTTCGCCGCTCAAGAAAATAATTCTTTCTTTCAACAAACGCGAAAAAATATCAAAAGATCTTTCACCGCGCGATGTTTGCTCAATCACCATCGGAACAAGCGTGTTGTCGTAAATTTCCGGAGCGCTTTTTATCATATTTTTATCCTTTGCTTAAAAAAAATTACAAATTTTTAATAAATATATGCTAAATTTCATCAATAAAAGGTAAATAAAAACAAAATCTTTAAAAAAATTGTTCGTTTTAAGGAAAAAATTTATGTTTGAACCCAAAAGGCAAGACAAATTACATTCAACAGATGCGGCTTTATATACCAACAAAGTCAAACTTGATGAATTATCTTTGTTTAATCCGTTTGAACTCACCGATTTAAATGGTCTTAAAGTATTGGCACACAACCAATTTGAACCATATTACAAGGTTATTCAATCGCTCAAAGTAACCGATGACAACGGTAATTTTTTAGAAACACAAACCCAAACCTTAAAGCAAGATGTTTTAACTGCCGCCAAGCAGGATACCTATTTAGAATTGCTTTATTTGCCGGAATTACCGCAAGAAGAAGCCTATCGTGCGCTTTTGGAAGAAAAACTTTTGCTCCACTTGGTTAATTTGGTGCTTGATGTGGAAATACCGACCAATCAAACATTAAATCGTTTTGAAATCACAAACGCCGAAAAAACATTCAAAAAAATGCTGGAAAACGCTTAGCAAAAATCAGCACTTTTCAAATACAAGCACCCGTTCGATACCAGACAAATCCCGAACCGTTTTACTGTGTTTTAATCCTGCTTTTTCAAAAATTTGCTTAACATCTGCGGCCTGACCGAACCCGATTTCCAATAATACATAACCACCCGCACATAAAAGAGTCGGCGCTATTTTTGCAATACGCGTATAGTGTTTTAAACCGTCTTCACCACCGTCAAGCGCCAAAAGCGGATCATATTTTTGCACTTCCGTATCCAAACTTTGAATATCACCTGTTTTGATATAAGGCGGATTTGAAACAATCATATCAAATTCTCTGTTTAAGCATTCAACAAAATCATCATCAAACCAATCTTTACACAAAAGATTACCCCTGTTTTCAACACCAAGTCTTTGCATATTTTGCCGAGTTATACTTAATGCTTTAGTTGATATATCAACTCCAACACATTGAATATCAACAATTTCTTTTAATACACTACTTAACACACACCCCGAACCGACACCCAGTTCCAACACATATTTTCCGCCGCTTAATTGAAGAATCCTCAGAGCCGTTTCCAATAAAATTTCCGTATCCGGTCTCGGCGAAAGAACATCTTTTGAAACAATAAAATCATATTTATAAAATTCTTTATGCCCCAATATTTTATCAATCGGCATACCGTCAACGCGTTTTTGCACACAATTATCAAGCTTTTCAAGTAAATTGTCGGGCACAATTGTTTGCACACCAACCTCATCAGGCACAGTCCCGAGCACGTATGAAATAAGCAATCTTGCTTCTAAACGCGGTGAGGCAATACCCGCCTTTATCAACTTATTGATCGTTTGTTCATATATCGTCTCAAGCATTATTCGGCCGCCATTTTTGCTTTTACGGCCGCCGTTAACTTTTCAAGCGCCCGTTTTTCGATTTGCCGTACACGTTCACGACTTATATCAAACTGTGCACCGATTTCATCCAATGTCAGCGGAGTATCGGTTAAAATATGATGACGCAATATAAATTGTTCACGTTCACTGAGTTCCCCCAAGCACGAAAACAAAATTTTGCGCCGCATCATGGCTTCTTCTTTACTGGCTAAACGCCCTTCAATGTTTTCACGACTGTCCGAAAGCATATCTATCTGTTCTTTGTTTTCATCTTCAGAGGCACCGTAAACAGGAGTATTTAACGATTTATCTCCGCCCATACGTCTGTTCATTTCAACAACATCTTGTTCATCAACCACAAGTTCACGCGCAATTTCCTTAACCACTTTAGGTTCAAGTTCTTTATTTTCATAAATACCAAGGCGTGCTTTAATACGTCCCAAATTATAAAACAGTTTTTTCTGCGCCGCTACCGTACCGATTTTAACGAGCGACCACGAGCGTAAAATATAATCATGAATAGCCGCTTTAATCCACCATAAAGCATATGTTGCCAAACGCACCTTTTTATTCGGATCAAACTTTTTAACGGCCTGCATTAAACCGATATTTGCTTCCGAAATCATATCTTGCATCGGCAGGCCGTATCTGCGATACGTCAAAGCAATTTTTGCGGCCAGCCTCAAATGCGATGTAATCAATTTTTGTGCGGCCTCTAAATTACCGTTGCGTACAAAATCGTTAACCAGAGCGTTTTCTTCATCTTCGGTTAAAACCGGAAATTTTTTAATTTGCTCCAAATAAGCGTTTAGACCTTTGTCTTCAACAACAACGGGTAAATTTTTTTCATCGGTTTTGACAACGACTAAACTCTTACTTTCGCTCATTTTTTAACGCTTTACTTAAGGGTAAAAAAACTGCACTGCATTATAATCCGGATTGTTTTCATCCAAATTGATAATATGGGCTTTTACATTATCCATATACGGATATGCAATCACATATATCCTGCGCTGTTGTGCTTCCTTTTGCCTGCACAGCAAAATATCTTCGGCATTCACACGTTCATTTATTTTAATCATAATCAAAGCGTTTGCCGTTTGAAAATCCGTTTCGGGGGAAAAACTTTTGACATCTGCTTTTTCAAAATCATGCAAATGCTTAAGCTTTAACAGCTTTGCACGCTTGGATAGTATTGAAAAAGTCGCCACATGATTTAAATGTTCTTTGGCCGTATCGATAATTTTTTTTGTAAAAGCCTCGTCTGCACAGGTAGGCATTGAAATAATTTTAACTTCACCCAAAGCTTCATTCGGTTGTGTAAAAACATCATCTTCAGCATTAACTTGAAGAGACAATCCCATGAAAAATATGAATAAAAAAATTATTTTTTTCAAAACATACCTCATTAAAAATTGACGGACTTCGGTGTTCTCGGAAACGGAATAACATCTCGAATATTGGAAATACCGGTCACAAGCATCATCATGCGTTCAAAACCCAAACCGAATCCTGCATGCGGAACCGTACCGTATTTACGCGAATCCAAATACCATGCATAATCTTCCAAACGCATACCGAGTTCTTTAATACGAGCCGTTAAAACATCATATCGTTCTTCACGTTGCGAACCGCCGATGAGCTCCCCTATTCTCGGAACCAAAACATCCATTGCGGCAACGGTTTTGCCGTCATCGTTCAAACGCATATAAAAAGCTTTGATTTCTTTGGGATAGTTATACACGATAACCGGCTTTTTGAAATATTCTTCGGCCAAAAAGCGCTCATGTTCGGTTTGCATATCTATACCGTATTCAGGTGCATATTCAAATTTTTTGCCCGATTTTTTCATCAACTCGATGGCTTCGGTATAACTCACACGCGCAAAACTATTATGCGCAATATTTTCAAGCGTTTCTTTTAATGTCGGATCCACAAACTTTTCAAAAAGCGCCAAATCTTCTTTGCAATGTTCCATAATATGTTTTACACATGAACGAACCATATCTTCCGCCACATCCATATCGTCATTTAAATCGGCGAATGCCATTTCCGGCTCAATCATCCAAAATTCGGCGGCATGACGCGGTGTATTTGAATTTTCGGCTCTGAACGTCGGCCCGAATGTATAAATATCACCTAAAGCACAAGCATACATTTCGCCGTTTAATTGTCCCGAAACCGTCAAATGTGCCGGTTTTCCGAAAAAATCCTCCGCATAGTTAATTTTACCGTCTTTTGTCTTCGGTAAATTCTGCATATCAAATGTTGTTACCTCAAACATTTCACCGGCACCTTCGCAATCCGAACCGGTAATAATCGGCGTATGCACATACCTAAAACCTTTACTGTGAAAAAACTGATGAATGGCATACGAAAGTTCCGAACGAATCCGAAAAGCCGCACCATATTTGTTTGTACGCGGACGCAAATGTGCGATACTGCGCAAATATTCATCTGTCATTTTTTTCTTTTGCAGGGGGTAATCATCAGGTGCAATGGCATATATTTCAACAGCCGAAGCTTGAATTTCATATTTTTGATTACCGCCTTGCGAAGCGACCAATGCGCCCTCCACAGCCACAGACGAACCTGTGGATAATTTTTTTACATCTTCATAATTGGAAAGCGTATTTAATGCAATCACCTGCATATTAGCCAAACACGAACCGTCATTTATTTCAATAAAAGAAAAATCTTTTGCATCACGACGCGTTTTAACCCAACCTTTAATCAACACCTTATCTTGCGGTGCATCTGCATTTAACAGGCTCACAATTTTTGAACGTTTTAACATTGTTGTTATATCCTTATTTTTATATTTTTAAAAAAACTGCATGCACTATACATCAACAAAGTTTGAAAGTCTAGCA
>JAGCOI010000058.1 GCA_017645485.1 Alphaproteobacteria bacterium
CTGTTATCGAACAGCCGACGAAATACGCCACTTGGGATATTCATAAAAAACCCGAACACGAATCTATACAAAAACAAGTCGTGATTGACACGCCCGAGCCTGTAGTCGATGCCGTCAAAAGCACAGAGCCCGAACCTGTTAAACCCGAGCCGGCAGAAACAATTAAAGAATCGACTTCTTCATCTTTTTTAAAATACAGAAAGCTTGATAATTCGGAATTAACATATTTTCAAACACCTCAACGCATTTCGGGCGAAACGATTATCTACGGCCCGAACGAACTTTCCGTTGATGACACATTTGTTTACCTGTACGGTATCTATACCAACCCGAACCTTTACGATGTCACAAAAGCCAGAGCTTATTTACGTGAATTGGTTGCCGATTCGACCATTGAGTGTTACATTGTTGCACAAACAAGCAAAGGTATAGCCACCGCCATTTGTTTTGCCGACGGCAAAAATATCAATCAAAGCATGGTCAATGCCTTTTTAGCGGATAACGTTGCTCTGTAAAATCGAGAAAAAAATATGCTTCAACCTGTTTTCATGATTAACGGATTTATTTTATGCATTCTGGGGCTGAGCATGTTCTTTCCGGCCTTATTTGATTTATACGATAAAAACGTCAACTGGTCGCCGTTTTTCACATCGGCGTTAATCACTTTGTTTATCGGACTGTCATTCTTTTTATCAAGCAAAGCAAAAATAAACAAACTGACATTACGTCAGGGTTATCTCATTACCTTTTGTTCGTGGATATCGGTTGCTCTTTTTTCAAGCCTGCCTCTTATTTTAAGCGGTGCCGCGCCGGATATTCCGTCTGCTTTATTTGAAAGTGTTTCAGGGGTTACCGCTACCGGCGCAACGGTTATCGTCGATGTTGAAAGTCTGCCCCGATCCGTTCTGCTTTGGCGCTCCATGCTTAATGGCTTAGGCGGTATCGGTGTTGTTATTTTTGCCATTGCCATGTTGCCTTTTTTAGGTATCGGCGGTATGCAGATGTTTGAACGTGAAAACAGCGACACAACAGATAAATTAATGCCCAAATTTATAGATGTGGCCAAATGGATTATCGGCGTATATTTAAGTTTGGTTGCATTGTGTGCCATATGTCTCTATTTCTGCGGTATGGGGCGTTTTGATGCCGTAAATCATGCCTTATCCGCGGTTTCAACAGCCGGCTTTTCCACCAAAAACAATTCTGTTGCCTATTTTAACAATGCTTTTATTGAAATGGTTCTAGCTTTGTTTATGATTTTGGGTGCTCTGCCGATGACCTTTTACATCATTTTATTCAAAAAACACGAAATTGATCCTTTACGTGTCGGACAAATCAAATACTTTTTAAAGGTCATATGCCTGCTTACGATATTTCTGTCACTTTGCCTGATACTCAATAATAACATGCATATTTTAACTGCATTACGTCTCAGCTTTTTCAACATCGTTGCTATTATCACAACAACGGGCCTTTCTTCGGCGGATTATTTGGATTGGGGTGTGTGGACGGCCGTCTTTTTTACCCTTCTTTCTTTACACGGCGGATGTATCGGTTCAACCACCGGCTCCATAAAAGTCATGCGTTGGCAGGTCTTAAAATCATATTTTAACAAAGTTCTGATTTCATCTATCGAGCCAAATCGTGTCGTGCCCGTCAAAATCGGTGATGTTCCGATTGCAGACAAAGCCGTCACATCTGTTTTTGTTTACATTTTATCATTTTTAGCATCCATCGGTGCCGTTGCTTTGCTTCTTAACCTGCTCGGCTACGATTTTTCAACATCTGTTACCGCCGCCGTTGCAACAATTACAAACACCGGCCCCGGTGCTTCTCGTGCCATCAGTGCCTCCGGCAATTTTGCATTTTTTACGTCAACGGCAAAATACGTTTTATGCTTTGCCATGATTTTGGGCCGTTTGGAAATTATGACCGTTTTGGTTGTTTTTACAAAATCTTTCTGGAAAAACTAAACTGTCATTTTTGTTGCAATGTTTTCAAAACATAAACTCTTATCGCGGACGAAAGGTTTTTTTCGGCTCTTGAAGCGTCAATTTGTGTAATAATTTCATTTATGCTTTTTTTGCGACTTGCGGCAATTTCCTTTAAGGCTTCAACAAATTCCTTTTCAAGTGAAATACTGGTGGCATGCCGACCGGCAATCAAAACCGAAATTTTATTCATTTTTTTGCCCTGAACCTGTCAATCGAAATAACTTCTGCAGGCTTGCTCTCTTCTTTAATGTCAGCATCTTCTAATTTTGAAACGTGATCTGCAACATCAAAACTCAAACCGAATTTTGCAAACGGATCGGCAAAATATGTAATTGAGCGAAAAGGAACAACAAGTGTATACGGCACACCGCCGAACACCAAGACAACCGAAAATGCTTTTTCGGAAACGCTTAATTCCGAAAACTGATGCTGTAAAACAATCGTCATATTTTCGGGATATTGAATCTGTAACATTTTCGGAATTTGAACACCTTCATCATTTGTCTTAAAGGTAATATAAAAATGATTCTCCCCCGGCAATCCCTGCTCGGCGGCTATTCTTAAAGCATCTCTGACAACGCCGAGCAAATTGGCGCTTATAAGCTTATCATAATCAATCTCAGATATTGTTTCCGACATTTTTTCCTCAAATTTCTATGGCATAAATATCTTTCACCCGCCAAGCATCACCCGACGGCACCAGCACATAAATAATGCGCCCGTTGCATAAACCGAACCAATTACCGTCACATGTTCCGTCCGTATGAATCTCAACAAGTTCATTATTAATCGGTTTGATTTTTGCAATCTGAAACGACATATGGCTCGGACGGCCCAACGCATCATCGGTCATAAAAATAAACTTCGGCAATTTTGCATCGGCACACATTGTCAAATCCGGATTAAGCGTACATTTAACCGCCGTTTCAACGGCACAAGCCATCGGACTGTTTAAGTTGCATTTTTCCGACAAATGCTCGGCATCATAGAGGTGTACGGAATTATCAAACACCTGTTGCGTAACGGCAACATTGCCGCCCGCTCTTATAATCGGCGCAGATATTTTTGTTTTCCACGCATACAGCCCTATCAAGATAATTATCATTAAGATAAAACCGATTATCCTTTTCTTATACATCTGCTTACTCCTTTCCAAAGAAATAACGTGCACCCAAAACATATTCCGACAAATGCTTTAAATTGGAAACGTGATCAATTTTCACATATCGTACATTGGCGCGAATATCCACGCGAGATGTCAAATGATAAACGCCGCCCGCACCGAAACGGTAGCCGACACCTTCATCACTTGCGTGCGTCAAACCCGTTTTCTTTTCGCCGAAAACGTATGAGCCCAACCCTAAACTTGCCGTTAAATCAAATTTTGAACATAAAGGCATGGAAGCAATCGCATCCAGTCCGTATGCCCGATAAGATGTTTTATATTTATCGTTTGCACCGATTTTTTTTGTATCCTTCATCGTTTGATTATAAAATATTTCCGTTCCGAAATACTTATTATAGGTCGTGCCCAAATTAACAAACATACCGCCGTAATGCTGATGAGAAAAGCGTGTTTTAGCCTCATGATAAGACACATCCGCACCGACATACGGCATATACTTATTTTCCGCACCGGCAACCCCGCTGAACATTAAAGATGCCAAAGATATTAAAAAAACCGCCTTATTCATTTTTTAATTCTCTTCAAATTCGTTATTCTTATTCTAAAGATAATCAAAAACGATTAAAAAATAAATAAAAATTTTACTTTATTTCTTGTTGTGAAAAAAAAAGTATGATAAACTGCTTTTAAAGTAAAAGAGGTAAACAATAATGCAAAACAGACACAGCGCACAAGAAGGGCGCACCTTCATTGAAACACTCGCATATATCATGATTATGATTACCGTTACCGCCGGCATTGCCACTATGGTCGGCCGCGGCTACTATCGGTATGAATGCAGCGCCATACAGCAAGATTTGGTTGATTTGCATAAAGCCATATCAAAACATTATGCCGCTGACGGGCATTATACCAACATTAAGTGGGATGATTTGTGTGAAGATCGTCTCGGACCTCGTTCAATTATGCCCGAACGCGTATGCGATACTGATGAAAGCGGTCAGGAAACCTGTAAATGCAAAGTGCAAAAAGGTCGGCACATTTTCGACGGAACCGTTGATATCGGAAGCGGTGATTGTTTGGCGGACGGCACTTATTGCGTTACGTTTTTCATACAGTTTAATAATTTACCGCAAGATATCTGTGCACAACTCGGTGCGCGTGCATGGTCCACAACCTCCGGTTCGGATGTAGAGCGTATCGAGATTAACAATGACCTGTGGTATTGGCAATATTCTCCGATTAAACCGACCGGTTCATATAAAAAGCACTATCTGCCCGCATTGGTTGATGATGTCGCCAATGCCTGCCATTCCGGATACGACAATACCATCAGATGGTATTTTAACTAAATATTGTTATCATATTGTTGAAAATTCTTGCAGTTAATCATCAAAATGATTAAAGTGAATATCATTTTGTAATTTAGGAGATTTTGAATGGTTGATTCTATTATACTTCCGCCGGATTATAAACCTTCTGACAAAGAAGAATATATGAACGATATGCAGCTGGAATATTTTCGTCAGAAACTTGAAACGTGGAAAAAATCACTTGTTAATCAATCCGAAGACACTTTGGAAGATTTGCGTCAAGGCGGCTTAAACCAGCCTGATGACATTGACAGAGCCGCTTTAGAAACAGACAAATCTCTTGATTTGCGCACAAAAGATCGTGCACGAAAGCTTATCACCAAAATCAATGAAGCGCTCGAAAGAATTGCAGACGGCACATACGGATACTGCGAAGAAACGGGCGATCCGATAGGCATTGAACGTTTGGAAGCAAGACCGATTGCAACACTTTCCATTGAAGCCCAAGAACGTCACGAGCGCATGGAAAAAACGTATGATGACGAAGCTTAATTAAGGTGTCTCCTTTGTCTGTGAAAAACTTTATATTGGCTTCATCTTCCCCTCAACGCAAACGTTTGCTTGAGCAGATAGATTTTGCCCCCAAAGAAATTTTATCGGCTGACATTGATGAGGCGGAAATCAAACATGAAAAACCGCTTGTTTATGTGCGCAGAATGGCCTTATCCAAAGCCAAAGCCGTTGCACTTCTTAAGCCCGGCGAAAATATTTTGGCATCAGACACCGTTGTTACCGTCGGTTTGCGCATTATTCATAAGTCCCAAACCCCTGAAGATCAAACGCGCGTTATGCACTTATTGTCCGGCAGGAATCACAAAGTCATCAGTGCCGTTTGCTTAATCACGGCTGACGGACATATTCATCAAAAAGTTGTGACCACACGCATTTGTATGAAAAGATTATCTGAAGAAGAAATCAAAAATTACGTTGCAACAAACGAATGGGTAGGTGTTTGCGGCTACAAAATAGAAGGTTTGCTTGCAGGCTATGTCCGCAAATTAACGGGCTCATTTACCGGCGTTGTCGGCCTACCTTTATATGAAACCAGAAACTTACTTATCGGAGCAGGAATAAAATGAAAGCAGATACAATCGTTTATGAAAAGAAAAATAATGTTGTGCGCTTAGCCGTTTTAAGCGAAGGGCAACTTGTCGAATTTGATATGTTTGATGAAAATGCGGCCGTTCAGGGAAATGTCTATTTGGGGCGTATCACGCACAAACTCGAATTGGCCGAAGGTAAAACGGCATTCAAGGTCAACATCGGCGATACGCAAGATGCTTTTTTAAGTTCTTTTGAACTCGGCTTAAAAGAAGTGAACATGTCCGAAGGCCAAAGCGTTGTTGCTCAAATTTCTCAAGAAAAACACGCCGAAAAAGGTGCCAAACTGGTGCGTAACATTCAAATCGTCGGCACAACGGTTGTTTACAGACCTTTTAAAAACGGTGTTGAAATTTCTTCAAAAATCACGGATAAAGATAAAATCAAATCATACAGATCTCTTGTTCTGAACAATATCCAAGGTCAGGAAGGCTGGGCCGTACGCACCGCCGCCGTTGATTTTGATGAAAACACAATTGCCGAAGAAATGGTTAAATTACGCCACATTTACGAAACCATTCGTGCCAATGCACGCAACGCAACCGCACCGGCTCTGCTTTATACCAGAGAAAATCCTTTGTATGAGTATATTCGCCGTTATAAAGATACCTTAAACAAGGTTGTCGTCAACAATCATAACATCGAAAAAGATATCGAAAACTTTATTGATATCAAAACCGAATACGATACCAATCCGTTTGAAACTTACGGCCTTGAAGATCAACTGATTCAAGCCATATCTCCGCTTATTCAGCTCAAATCCGGCGGACGCTTACATATCGAACAAACAAAAGCTTTCGTCACGATTGATGTTGACAGCGGCTCTGTCAATCAAACGGATAATGTATATGAGCTCAACAATGATGCCGCTTATGAAATTGCCCGTCAAATTAAGCTTAAAAATTTATCCGGTAAAATCATTATTGATTTTGCAGGCTCCAAAGAATATCAGTTTATGAAGCCCGTGATGGATATTTTATCCGTCTCTTTGGCAGATGATCCGTGCCGTGGCAGAGTACTCGGTTTAAGCAAAGCCGGCAATATTGAAATTCTACGTCAACGTCGCCGTCCGTCGTTGCTCGATATCTATACCGAAGAATGTCCTACATGCCAAGGTACGGGCAGGGTTGAAAAATAATGGTCAAATTACACCCCTGTCCCATCTGCAAAAAATTAACGGATAATGAAAAATACAGACCGTTCTGTTCGAAGCGTTGTGCGGATGTTGATTTAGGGCATTGGTTCAACGGCGATTATACCATTGCCGCCGACGATTGTTCACAAGCCGCTAAAACACAAACATCCGACACAGAATTAAATCAGGAAGATACCACATCCGTTACAAAATTTTAATTTCTCCGGCAGCAGTTCTGCCTCTGTCATCATACGGCTCATATGAAACACGTTGTCCGTCGGCAACGTGCCTTATGCCTTTTTCTTCAAGTTTTGTAATATGCAGAAAAATATCCTTCTCCCCGTTTTCGGGCTCAATAAAACCATATCCTTTTCTATAGTTAAACCATTTAATCGTTCCCGTACACATCTTTATATTTCCTTTCATTTAAATATATAAAAAACATATCGTTCATATAATATGATGCGCCGTTTTTTTATAAAGTCAATTAAAAAGTGTAAAATATATAACAAGCTATATTATAGTTGTGAAAAAAAACAAATCTAAAACTCAAATCTCATGTTAAAATACACGAATCGTCAAAATAAAAACGCCCTCAAAAAG